>JAATFH010000258.1 GCA_015655315.1 Terriglobales bacterium | reverse complement strand
TCAGTCGGATCGGCTGGCACACGTTCCGCCACACGTACCGTTCGTGGCTGGACGAGACGGGAGCGCCGATGAAAGTGCAACAGGAGCTGATGCGTCACGCGTCGATTCAGACGACCATGAATGTCTACGGACAAGCCATGTCGTCCTCGAAGCGGGAAGCGAACAGCAAGGTCGTGGAGATGGTACTCAAGCCGGTAAGAGCGAGTGCCTAAGACTACGAATTTTGCGAATGGGAGTCAGTGGGAGTGAATCTAAGGGAAAGGGCACTCAAATTCGACTCGTAACTGATTGATTTGATTGGTTGCGGGGGTAGGATTTGAACCTACGACCTTTGGGTTATGAGCCCAACGAGCTACCAGGCTGCTCCACCCCGCTCTTCAATATTAACAACCATTAAACAGGGGGTCAAACCTGCGTCGCTTTATCCTGGCGGAGATGGGTAACAGTGCACAGAATAGCTCTGTCATCATGCCTGTTTGCACTCAAAATAAAAGCTTTAATCCAAATTGAATCTGCCTTGAGGTCGTAGCTGTAGTTGTAATTACACCTGCCGTTGGCGAGGGAGTGGCAGACGCTGAAGAGTAGACAACTGTATTGGGAGTGCCGAAGTTCGTGTGGTTCAAAATATTGAAGAATTCACTCCGGAACTGAAGATTGACCTTTTCGGAAATTGCCGTATTTTTTCGCAGGGAGAGGTCCAATTCCGAAAGCCCCGGCCCATTCAATGTATTGCGTCCCAGATTGCCATAGGTTCCTGCGAAAGGCACAACAAACGCTTCGGGATTAAAGTATTGGGCCGGTCCTCCTTCGACCACCTTGCCGCGAAAATCAGAATTGACCGAAGGACGCACGGGATTGCGGCTGTCTCCGTTATTCGATGGATTGAAGCCCAGTTGCGGAGTAAAGGGAAGTCCCGATTGCAGGTTCACGATAGCGCTCGTGCTCCAGCCGCTCACGAGTCTTTCGTTCCACGCAGACAGGCTGTTCAGCCAGGGCTTGTTGTGGCCGAAAGGTAGATCGTAGGTGCCGTTGAGAACGGCAAGATGGCGCACGTCTGTATTCGCAGACCCGTAATCAAGCTGTGGTTCAGCCGGATACATCACGAATCCAGGAGCATTCGCGCCCACGCTGCTGTTCCAGGCCGTTCCGTTGTCGAGATTTTTCGAGAAGGTATAGACGCCGCGAAATTGCAGACCGTTGTTAAAACGCCGGTTCACATCGACAATCAAGCCGTTGTAAGAACTCACACCTTCCGAGATCCACGTGGTGCTGTTAGCCAGTTCCGCATTCGCGAACGGTGCGCCTTTGGGATAGTAAACTGTTCCCGCCGCCAGATTGGGCGGGCACGACGATGCCGGGCAAATCGTAGGAATCGGCTCATTCACATCTTCGGAAAGAATCTGGTGATATCCGTGTGAGCCAATGTAGCCAAGCGTAAACGAGGTGCCAGGCGCTATCTGCTGCTCAATATTCAATGACCACGAAAGCAATGTCGGTGTGAATGAGTCCGGTTGAATTCCGCTCGGCGAGATCAGGCTTCCCGATGGAGGCGGCGTGCCTGGAATGAAATTCAACTTGGACACGGCAATATTTTTTATGCTCTGGGTCGTATTGAACGGAGCGTTCTGATCGAGCCGGTAATCCAGGCTGTCAAGCAGCGAGCGATAGATGCCGAAACCTGCATGCACGACAGTTCCACCCTTCGCAGACGGAGTCCACGCTATGCCGATGCGCGGCTCGGGCAGAAATTTTGCCCGGTTCGTAGTGAAGGCTGAAGAACCGATATGAGGCTGCGTTTCGAGCGCGCCATTTTCGTCGAAGACAAAATTGGATGCTCTGTCTTGTGCTTCGTTCCAACCGTTTGTCGATTCAAAGCGGAAGCCAAGCCGTAATTCGAGATTCGGCCACAACCGCAATGTGTCCTGCACGAACGCCGCTGCTTCGAGTGAGCGCCAGCCGAGTTCCGTAGGCGAAGGAACCACGGTGAAGGTAGACACCGTGCCCTGCAGAAATGCGCTCAGGCTTCCGAAAGAGGCTTGTCCATATTGATACTGCGCGAGGTTGCTGTTCGATTGCAGCCGCTGCAGCCACACTCCCGCTTCGAGCTGATTTCTTCCGTGAGAGACATAGACATGATCGTCCCACCTGAATAAATTACGTACAGCGCGAAGATTGCTGCCCGCATTCGTGCCCCCCAGGCTGATTTGCGAAGCGCCATTCAGGGCTGTTCCTCCGCCAATGACGATAGCGCCGATTGGCTTACCCGCAACCCATCCGGGAAGGTCAACCGGAGTCTGTCCGGTAAAGAAATATCCTCCACGCGAAAAACCGAAGCGAAAGGTATTCAGAACACGAGGCGAGAAAATATGCTGCTCCTGTGCGCTCAGCACCTGCTCGCGCAGGCTGGTGTCCACTGTGCTCAGAGGGTTGATCGTCGGAGTATCCGCAGCGCTGTCGTCGATGGTGTAAACGAAAAATGCCGAGTCTTTGGCAGAGATATTGTCATCAAGCCGCGTCGTTCCAAAGTCTTCGCGAATTCGCTGCAAAGGATGATTGAAGGCTTCAGCGATCCCTCCTCCCAGTTCAGGGCCATTCTGCACCGGCCACAGCGCGAGCAAGGGCTGCACGCTCGCTACAGCCTGCGCCCGTGCAGCGGTGTCCGGAACCAGAGTCACGTTTGACAGGCCAAGGTTCTGCCGGAAGCCTTCGTAGTTTCCGAACAGCAGCAGCTTGTTCTTGACGAGGGGGCCGCCCAGCGCTCCGCCAAACTGGTTGCGCTGAAAGATAGGAATATCGTTCTGGTCGAAATAGTTGCGGGCGTCGAGCGCGCTGTTGCGGATGAACTCGAACGCACTGCCATGGATTTGATTTGTGCCTGATGCGGTGACAATACTTACCTGCGCGCCGGTCCGCTTGCCGTACTCCGCTCCATAGGTGTCGGAAACGACATTGAACTCGCGCACCGCATCGACGCCCAACAATTGCCCGCTCACGCCGCCCGGAGTGACATTGATCTCAGAAGCACCCGTGTACTCGACGCCATTCAATAGAAAGATATTGTCCTGCGGACGGTGCCCGGCGACTGCGAACATGTTTCCCGGCGAAGAATTCGATGTGCCGATAGCCCCCGACCTCTGCCCGGTGTAGTTCACGACTGCTGGATTCAACGTAATCAGCTCGTCGAAACTGCGACCATTCAGCGGAAGCTCCTTCACCTGCCTCTCGCTTACCAGTCCTGAAATCTGCTGCGTCGTCGGATTCAGCGTCTGCGGCGCGTCCGTCACAGCGACCTGTTCATGCACCTCTCCCACCGCCAGCGAGAGGTCGACGACCGCGCTCTGGCCGATGACGAGGTTCACGCCGCTGCGCGACGCGGTGCTGAACCCTTCTTTCTCTACTGTCACTTCATAGCGCCCCACCGGGACCGATGGCGCGGCATAGTGGCCTTCGCTGTCGCTTTCCACCTTGCGCACTGCGCCTGTTTCAAGGTTCCGCACCGTGATGGCCGCCTGGGGAACGCTCGCTCCCGAAGTATCCCGCACGGTTCCCGTAATCGATGCTCCTACAATCTGGGCATCTGCCGTAACGGCCAGCCACGCGTTCGCAGAGGCAATGCCAAGTACAAAGAGTGCGAAAGAAATAGCGCGTGCATATCCGCGTCGCATAGAACAACTCCTTACAAAATCTTCAAATCGTGATGGGCAGCAATGGATGGGGGACAGGTGGGATCAACAACAACATGGCAGCGCGGCTGCCTGTAAATTGGACTCAGATTTGAAGAATCTTCGCCGCATGCAATTCGCTAAAAAATGAAAAAGCCGCCATGGAAATTGCCCGGCGGCTGCGATCGAACGAAAGCTTTATGGTTGAAAAGCTAATTCACGTGCATGCACATGCGGGCGCAACAGGTTGGCGCGCTACAACACCATGCAACACTCATAACGTGAATCATCGTGCACGTAGTTTAGAAGTAAACACTTCAGGGGTCAACTCCGTGTTTGACAGACGCCCTCATATACGACATCCTGAATAGACACATGGCTTCCACGCTTTGTACCTTCGCCTGTCGAATTGAGTGCCGCTGTTGTTGCAGCATCGGCGCGTGTCGGCGAGGGTGTAAGCGCTGTCGATAGACCTCCTATCCAGTTCGCTTAAGCAGGAATCAACCCACAGCCAGACACCCTGAGCGTGGTTTTTATTCTGCGCTCCTTTTCAAACCGTTCAGAAGATTGATAGCTATGGCCACAGCAGTCTACAGTCCATCTCGCCATGACGCGGTACCGCCGGCGCGGCTCACGCATCTCCAGATGCTCGAAGCCGAAAGCATCCACATCATTCGCGAGGTAGCGTCGGAATTCCAGAAGCCGGTGATGCTCTATTCCATCGGCAAAGACTCGTCTGTCATGCTGCGTCTCGCGCAGAAGGCGTTTCATCCCGGTCCGATTCCGTTTTCGCTCCTTCACGTCGATACTGGTTACAAATTCCGCGAGATGCTCGAGTTCCGCGACGCCTACACGCGAGAACTAGGCTTAAATCTCATCGTCTGGCGCAATGAAGATGCTTTGGAAAAAGGTGCCAACCCGATCGCACTCGGCACGCAGCGCTGCTGCGGACTGCTGAAGACGCAGGCGTTGCTCGATGGCCTCCGCGCGCATGGCTTCGACGCAGCATTTGGCGGAGCGCGCCGCGATGAAGAGCGTTCTCGCGCGAAAGAGCGTATCTTTTCCTTCCGCGACAGCGGCGGCCAGTGGGATCCGAAGAACCAGCGTCCCGAACTGTGGAACCTCTACAACGGCCGCATCGGTCCCGGTGAGAGCATCCGCGTTTTCCCACTCTCGAACTGGACGGAACTCGACATCTGGCACTACATTCATCTCGAAAAGATCCCGATCGTCCCTCTCTATTTCGCTAAAGAGCGCCGCATGCTCGTGCGCGGAGACAGCCTTATTCCCGTAGAGCAGCCCTTCGTAAAAGGACTGCCCGGGGAAGAGCAGTGGGTGCGCTGCCGCCTGCGGTCCCTCGGTTGCAGCCCGTGCACCGGAGCCATCCGCTCCGATGCCGATACCGTGCCGAAAATCATCGCCGAGCTGATCTCCTTCCGCTCTTCGGAGCGCGCGAACCGCATCATCGATCACGACCAGGACGGCTCCATGGAAATCAAGAAGCGCGAGGGCTACTTCTGATGTCTCAGGAATCCCCGGTGCTCGCCGAGCCTGATGAAATAACAGACATGCCCGAGACCTCCGAGCCATTTGAAATCGAAGACTTCCTCGCTGCCGAACAGCAGAAAGACCTGCTTCGTTTCACCACGGCGGGCAGCGTCGATGACGGCAAGTCCACGCTCATTGGCCGCCTGCTCTACGACTCGCGCAGCGTATACGAGGATCAGGTCAAAGCCGTCACGCGCAGCCACGCGGGCGAAGCGGACGCCATTGATTTCGCGCAACTCACCGATGGCTTGCGCGCCGAGCGGGAGCAGGGAATCACCATTGACGTGGCCTACCGCTTCTTCGCGACGACGAAGCGGAAGTTCATCATCGCGGATACCCCCGGACACGAGCAGTACACGCGCAACATGGTCACCGGCGCGTCCACTGCGGAGCTGGCTATTGTTCTCGTCGACGCCCGCAAAGGTATCCTCACCCAGTCGCGGCGTCACGCCTTCATCTCGTCATTGCTGGGGATACGCCACGTCGTCGCCGCGATCAACAAGATGGACCTGGTCGATTTCTCGGAAGAGGTTTTCGCACAGCATCAGCGCGATCTGCTTTCACTGGCCGAGAAACTCGAAATTCCGGAGCTGCTCTGCATTCCGATCAGCGCTCTCAACGGAGACAATGTCGTGACGCGCAGCGAACGCACGCCGTGGTACCTGGGCCCGACGCTGCTCGAACACCTGGAATCCGTGCCCATCGCCGAATATTTACAGCACGCGCCATTCCGGCTTCCCGTGCAGCGCGTGATTCGACCGCATCAGAACTTCCGTGGTTTCGCTGGCCAGATCGCATCCGGCATCATTAAGGTGGGCGATGCGATTGTCGCGCTGCCTTCGGGACAGACCAGCCGCGTCCAGTCCATCCAAACCTTCGATGGTGCGCTCGAAAGCGCATTTGCTCCGCAATCCATCACACTTACCCTCGAAGATGAGATCGACATCAGCCGCGGCGACCTCATCTCGCATCAGGCGAATACGCCGGTAAGCACCGCAAACTTCGAAGCCTCACTGGTATGGCTGCACGCCGAACCATTTACCGCCGAGAAGACCTATCTGCTGAAGCACGCTTCCCAGACGGTAAAAGCACGGTTGAACGTGACGCACCGGCTCGACATTGAAACCATCGAGCAAGAGTCCGCCCAGTCGCTCAGCCTGAATGAAATCGGCAAAGCCATCGTGAAGACAAGCCGCCCGCTCATGGTGGACGCCTACCGCGACAACCGTATCACCGGCAGCTTCATCCTGATCGATCCGGCAAACAATGCCACCGTCGGTGCTGGAATGGTGCGTCACGCTGAAGCGTTGGAGCCGGCCGAAACTCGCTCTGAACAGAAAACAGGTGCGCTGCTCCTTCTTCCGCAGGAGAATATCATTCCAACGCTCGAAGCCGCCTTCCTGGCTTCAGGGGAAGACGTGGTCGTCACCCGCATACAAAAGCCGGAGGTGTGGCGCACGCTCCTTCGTGCGGGCTTCATCGTTATGGTTCCGGCAGATGCCAGCACGCAAACAGAGATCGTGACCCTCAACGCAGGTGGAGAGTTCGCAAAGCAAACCCTGCTGGAAGCAGACCACGAAACCATCCAGCAAAAAGTGACGCAGTTGAAGAAGGAAGCAGAGCAGAATGACCGCGAGTTCTGAACCGATCACCGGCCTTGTATCCGGACTGGAAGAGAAGATTGCAGCCGCACGCGCGGTCGTCGCAGCGAACACGAAAGGTGCGGCAACCGAATGCGTTACCTGCAGCTTTCAAATCGAGGACATGATCGTTCTGCAGATGGTGCGCGCCATTCATCCCGATGTGCCTGTGCTCTTTCTCGACACCGGCTATCACTTCGCCGAAACTTACGCCTACCGCGATCAGATGGCCGCCGCATGGAATTTGAATCTCATCAATCTCACGCCGCGCCAGAGCGTACCCGAGCAGGAAGCACAATTCGGCATCCTCCATCAGAGCGCGCCGGACCAGTGCTGCAAGCTGCGCAAGGTGGAACCGCTCTTCGCCGCGCTTGCAGACTACGAAACTTGGTTCACAGGCATGCGCCGCGAGCAGGCAAAGAGCCGCGCTCAGTTGCAGGTGCTTGACCACTTCACGCTGCCCGGCGGCAAGCAGTTGCTGAAGATCAGTCCGCTCACTGACTGGACGACACGAGACGTCTGGTACTACGCGCAGGAGCACAATATTCCGCTCCTGCCGCTCTATGACAAGGGCTACTCAAGCATCGGCTGCGAACCGTGCACGAGCCTGCCCTCGGACCCCAATGATCCACGCTCTGGCCGCTGGTCGGGCCGTAAACAGGAGTGCGGTATTCACATTCAGGCGCAGTAGCAAGTCAGGATCGTTTCATGGAACTGGCCATCGGTTTTCTCATCGCGTTTGCCATCGCAGTCACCGGAGTTGGTGCGGGCACTATCACTGCGCCTATCCTGGTGCTCTTTCTGCATGTGCCTCTGCCGCTCGCTGTGGGAACAGCTCTTGTCTACTCTGCCATCGTGAAGCTCATCGTCGTCCCTATCCAGATGTGGCGCAAACAGGTCGCCTATCGCGCCGTGGGATACATGCTGCTCGGAGGCCTACCCGGCGTCGTCATCGGAGTATGGCTCTTCCGCCGCGTCGTTCAGCATGGGCACGAAAGCATTCTCTATGCCGCCTTGGGAAGTCTCATCGTCGTCACCTCCGGCTGGCATCTGTACAGGACATTTCAGAAAAATGGCGCGCCTCACGCAGATCGCAACCACCCCAAATGGCTCGCCGTGCTCATGCTGCCGATTGGCGCGGAGGTTGGCTTCTCATCCTCCGGCGCAGGCGCTTTAGGCACCATCGCACTGTTGGGGCTGACCACACTCAGCGCTGCGCAGATCGTCGGCACTGACCTTGCCTTCGGACTCTGCCTTTCCCTCGTTGGCGGAGGACTGCACCTCCTCAGCCAGAACCTCGATACAACGCTGCTGCTGAAGCTTCTCGCCGGTGGTTTTTTTGGGGCACTGGCAGGAAGCGCGCTCGCTCCGCGCCTTCCCAATCAGAAGCTCCGCCTGGTATTGACCGCATGGTTGTTGATGATCGGCGTGCAGTTCTGCTATCAAGCTATCCATCTCCATATGGACGCGCAGTCGCAGGGAAAACGTCTCGCGTCCACAGTTGGCGTACAGCACGCCCTGCTTCATCCCATGAAAATTGCGAAACGATAGCTCTTCGATCCCTTTCTTCTGCATACTGAATCCAGTGAAACGGAGAAAGCTTATCTTGAAGAAGTACTTCCATTGTCCGCTGATCGTCATTGTCTTTTTATTCGTAACTTCTGCTCAAGCGCAAAGTGCTTCCGACCTCAAGCCCTCACCGCAACAAACGGCCTGGCAGGATATGGAGTTCGGTGTCATCATCCACTTCAGTACAAACACTTTTCTCGACCGTGAATGGGGCGATGGCACTGCCGACCCGAAGGTCTTCAACCCCTCCAGCGTCGATACTGACCAATGGATGAAGGCCACCAAAGCTGCTGGCGCAAAGTATGCGGTGCTCGTCGCGAAGCATCATGACGGCTTCACCCTCTGGCCCAGCGAACAAACAGAGTACGGGGTCAAAAGCAGTCCATGGCTGAACGGCAAAGGCAACCTCGTGCGCATGGCTTCAGATTCTGCGCGCGCCAACGGATTGAAATTCGGCGTTTATCTCTCACCGTGGGATCGTCACGAGCCCAAGTACAAAGACCCCAAGGCATACGACGAGTACTACCTGAAGCAGCTTGACGAGTTGGCAACCAGCTACGGTGATCTGGCCGAGTTCTGGCTCGACGGAGCCGGCAGCACTGGCCGCAAATACGATTTCGAGAGCATCATCAACGAGCTGAGGACCTACCAGCCAGATACGATGGTCTTTGCCGATGTTGCCCTCTATCAATATGCAGACCTGCGCTGGGTGGGTACGGAGAGCGGCGCCATTTCCTACGAGAACTGGAACGTGATCGACCGCGCGGGTTATCTGCGCTGGCGCCCGATTGAAGCCGACACGCCGTTGCACAAACTCCACTGGTTCTGGCATCCGAACGACGAAAGCACGCTCAAGAGCGTCAGTGAACTGGTCGAGGTTTACAACAACACCGTGGGCCACGGTGGCCAGCTCATGCTTGGCATCGCACCCGACAACACCGGACGCCTGCCTGAAGCCGATGTAAAACGCCTCAAGGAATTCGGTGATGCCATCAAACAGCTCTACAGCCATAACCTCATCGTCGATGAGCACGCGAAGCCGGTATCCGTAGACGAATATGCTGCTCTGGATAGCAATCCCGATACTTTCTGGTCATCTCCTGCGGGATCGCATCATGCAACTCTGGAAGTTACATTTCCCAGGCCAGTGACATTCGACCGCTCTCTCACGATGGAGTGGCTCAATGATGGCCAGCATATCCAGAAATATGCCATCGAAATTTACAAGGATGGCGCATGGCAGCCTGTAGTGGAGGCGCTGGCTATCGGTCACAAGAAGATTGATATTTTCCCCGCCGTAACCGCGCAGCGAGTGCGCCTCAACCTGCTTTCCACCACAGCGGAGGCGCACATTCGAGAGTTCCAGCTATTTGCGGACAATGCGGATGGACATCGCCCCTGAAGCTGGCGCGGCCTCGTCCACTTTCTGCGTGCCCACAATCGTAAGCTTCTGCTCCAGCCCGGCATCCGTATCGCCGGGCTGCGCACTGCCGACGAATATTTTGTAATCGCCGGCGGTGACAGCGCGCTGCCCCTGCGCATCCACCAGGCTCAATCCGCGAGCATCCAGGTCGAACGCCACATGCCCCACCTGGTGCGGATCAAGATGCACGCGCTTGAATCCCGCGAGCCAATGGTTGGGAGTGCCCTGTCCCGCAGGCGGTGTCACGTAGATTTCAGCAACCTCATCCCCAGCCACCGCGCTCGTATTCTCCACATCGACAGTGACATGCAGCGGCGTGCCGGCATTCAGCTTCGGCGCCGACAAGCGCAGGTTCTTATACGCGAACTTCGAATAGCTCAGACCATACCCAAAACCATAGAGCGGCTTCTGTCGAAAATAGCGATAGGTCCGTCCCTCCATCGCGTAGTTATCGAAGGCGGGCAGCTGATCAATCGATTGATAAAACGTCACCGGCAAACGTCCCGCTGGATTCGCCGTGCCCGCCAGCACATCCGCGATGGCCGTGCCGCCAGCCTGACCCGGATACCAGGCCTCAAGAATTGCTGCCGCATGCTGTTGCGCCCAGTCCACTCCAAGTGCGCTGCCATTCAGCAGAACCACCACGAGAGGCTTGTTCGTCGCGCTCAGCGCGCTCAGCAGATCGCGCTGCACAGCCGGCAGTGCGATGTCCGTGCGGTCTCCGCCCGAGAAGCCCGGAATATGCACCGGCATTTCCTCGCCTTCGATCTCAGGCGACAAGCCGACAAAAGCGACGACAACATCAGATTGATTCGCCGCCTGAATCGCCTGCTGCCGCAACTGTTCTACATCCGGCTTCCACTTCAATCGGATACCGGAGCCGTAATCTGCGCCCGTACGCGAATACTCCATCTTGAACGGATGCGGTTTGGCATCGTCAAAGTGAACCGTGAACGTCAGCGGCTTCCCCTGGTCATGCGAATCGTTGCTCGAGTCGCTCGCCACTTCCTTCCCGTCGAAGGAAACACTATAGGAATAAGTAGAAGCGCAATGCGGCTCGCACGATGCGCGATCGACCGTAAAAGACACATCGCCCGCGCCAAGCGGCTGGAAGCTTCCGCTCCAGCGCACGCTGAATCCCTTCGCTCCCTGTACGGGAACAGGCACCACGCGGTTCCAATCGAAATCGATGTGCGCATCCTGCTGCGTCGTTGCCGATCCATTGAAGTCAGGGTTGGCGAAGTATTCCGCGGTCAGTCCGCCAGCATGGCCGTCTTTATTAAGAAAGACATCGCTTGGCACGATCACCGGCAGTTCTGCGACTAACGGAGACCCTTGCGAAAAAAGGATCTTCGGCCCTTTATCGGCAAATTTAGTTTGCAGTCCTGCCAGCGGAGTCACCGCTTGCAGCGGCACGCCATTGTAGTTGCCTTCAAGCGAGGTCAGCGACTCGGCATTCGGCCCAATCACCGCAATCGTCTTCACCGAAGCCGCCAGTGGAAGCGCGCCGTTGTCGTTTTTCAGCAGCACTATCGCCTCATGCGCAGCCTGCAGCGCCAGCTCTGCATGGGAGGAATTCGCGTTCTCACTCGGAGCAATCTTTGAATACGCATTGGACCCCTGCGGATCGAAAAGCCCAAGCTTGAAGCGTGCTGTGAACAGCCGCGCGACCGACTGGTTGATCGTCGCCTCATCGATCAGACCCTGATGCACCGCATCCACAAGCGCGGCATATTCGTTGCCGCAGCTCAGGTCGTCACCCGCCTTTACCGCGGCTGCGGAAGCGTGTGCCGCATCGGGTGAAAAGTGATGCCCGTTCTCGCTGAAGAAATCGCTGATCGCTCCGCAATCGGAGACGACATATCCGTCAAATTTCCAGTTCTGCCGCAGCGTTTTATCCAGCAGGTCATGGTTCGCGCACGCGGGCGATCCGTTCACTCTGTTGTAAGCGCACATAATCGAATCGGCTTTGGCGTCCACCATGGCCACACGGAACGCGGGCAGATAGGTGTCCTCCACATCATGTGGCGACGGGTCGATGTTGGCCGAGTGCCGCGTCGATTCCGGCCCGCTGTGCACGGCATAATGCTTGGCCGTGGCAATCGTCTTGAAGATCTTCGGGTCGTCGCCCTGCAACCCCCGGATGAACGCAGCCCCCATCTGTCCGGTCAGATAAGGATCTTCGCCGTACGTCTCCTGTCCGCGTCCCCAACGCGGGTCGCGAAAGATATTGATATTCGGAGACCAGAAATCCAGCCCACGGTAGATGCTGTGATCGCCTTCCGCCTGCGCTGCATTGAATTTCGCGCGCGCCTCGGTTGAGATCGTGTCGCCGATCTTGTGCTCCAGATCGGTGTCCCACGTCGCTGCCAGCCCAATCGCCTGCGGGAACACCGTGGCATAGCCCGCGCGCGCCACGCCATGCAGTGCCTCGCTCCACCAGTCGTAATCGGGAACCTGCAGCCGCGGAATCGCTACGGCATGGTTCTGCATCTCTGAAACTTTTTCCTCCAGCGTCATCTTCGAAACCAGATCGGCAACACGTTTATCCAGCGGCTGAGATGGGTCGAGATAGGCAGGCTTATCTGGAGTAGACTGGCAGAAACCATCTGAAGTGGAAGCCATGGTAGCGAATGCAACGAGCGCAACAGCAGAGACTAGAACCGAACGAATCTTCATAGTTTTTCTAAAAACTTCCCGCACCAGTGTACAGATGCCTGTAAATTAGTAAACCGATTTTCTTCAATTTTGGGAATCAAAAAACGAGGGAATTGTAGTAGTGCGAATTTCGCTCTTCATCACCTGCTATAACGACACGCTCTTTCCGGAAACCGGGAAAAGTGTCGTCCGCCTGCTGGAGCGGTTAGGACATCAGATAGAGTTCCCGCTGGATCAAACCTGCTGCGGCCAGATGCATTACAACACCGGCTACCAGGCAGAAGCCATGCCCCTCATGCAGCGCTTCGTTGAGATATTCAAAGACTCTGAGGTGGTTTGCATTCCGTCCTCGTCGTGCGTAGCCATGATCCGGGATCACTACCCGAAAATGGCCGCCACTACTGGCGACCCCGGACTCGTCAAGGCCGTAGATGCACTGCTGCCTCGCGTCTACGAACTGAGCGAATTGCTGGTAAACAAGTTCGGCATCGACGACGTAGATGCCTATTACCCGCACCGCGTCACCTATCACGCCAGCTGTCACTCGCTGCGAAGCCTGCATCTCAACGATTTGGCACTGCGCCTGTTACGAAAAGTCCGCGGTATTGATCTGGTCGAGTTACAGAATATCGACCAGTGCTGCGGCTTTGGCGGCACCTTCGCCGTCAAGAATGGCGATGTTTCTGCTGCGATGCTCACCGACAAGCTGCGCTGCGTGGAGAACACCCGCGCCGAAATCTGCACTGCCGTCGATAATTCCTGTCTCATGCATATCTTCGGCGGCCTGCATCGTCAGCGCACCGGAATCAAGACGGTGCACCTTGCTGAAATTCTCGCATCCACGGAAGACGAGGTCAGCCAATGATGATCCGCGTAGGCGAGGCTGCTGAAGCGCCATCCTTTCAGAAAGCGGCATTCAAACTGCTCGACGACACGCAGCTCCGGAAGAATGTCCGCCACGCCACCGATGTCATCACCGGCAAGCGTGAGATTGTCGTCAAGGAGCAACAGGACTGGCAGCAGCTCCGCTCCGCAGCCAGCGCCATCAAACAGCATACGCTCGAGCACCTCGATCGATCCCTTCTGCAGTTTGAGGCGTCTTGCATCGCCGCTGGCGGCCATGTGCACTGAGCCTCCGATGCCGACGAGGCCAACCGCATCATCGTCGATCTGGTGAAGCAGTATGGTGGGAAAGAAGTCATCAAGATCAAGACGATGACCTCTGACGAAATCGGCCTCAATCATGCATTCGAAGCCAACGGCATTCACCCGCATGAGACCGACCTTGCCGACATGATCATCCAGCTCGGTCACGATAAGCCCTCGCACATTGTCGTACCCGCGCTCCATAAGAATCGCCAGCAGGTGCGCGAGATCTTCATGCAGGCCATGGGACTCTCGGAATTGGGTGACAAACCGGAAGATCTCACCAACGCTGCGCGCCAGTATCTGCGCGAGAAATTCCTGAAAGTAAAAATCGGCTTCAGCGGAGCCAACTATCTGCTCGCCGACACCGGCGGCGTCTGCGTCGTCGAATCCGAGGGCAACGGGCGCATGTGTCTCACTCTGCCCGATGTTCTGATCACCGTGGCTGGCATCGAAAAGGTGATTCCCTCGTTTCGCGACCTCGAAGTTTTTCTGCAATTGTTGCCGCGCTCCGCAACCGGAGAGCGCATGAACCCCTACAACTCGCTCTGGACCGGCGTGCACAAAGGCGAGGGCCCGCAGCATTTTCATGTCGTCCTGCTCGATAATGGACGCACCCGTATCCTCGCCGATCCCGAGTCTCGGCAGACGCTGCACTGCATTCGTTGCGGAGCCTGCCTCAACACTTGCCCCGTCTATCGCCAGACCGGAGGACACGCCTACGGTTCCATCTATGCCGGTCCCATCGGCGCCATCCTCACCCCGCAGCTCTTCGACATGCAGCACTCGCAATCGCTGCCCTATGCATCCTCGCTGTGCGGAGCGTGCTATGAAGTCTGCCCGGTCAAGATCAATATTCCGGAAGTTCTCATTCATCTGCGCGGCCGTGTCGTACGCGAGCAGCAAAGCGGAGCGAATCTCGAAGCCATAGGCATGAAAGCGATGGCGCAAATCTTCTCAAGCGGCCGCCGCTTCGAAGCCGCCCAACGCCTCGGCCAGTTCGGCCAATGGCCGTTCGTTTCGGAAGGATGGGTGAAGCATCTCCCAGGCATGCTCGGCAATTGGACATCCGTGCGCGATCTGCGCCCGTTACCCAAGCAGTCCTTTCGCGGCTGGTGGCGCGAGCGCGAAAAAGCAACTGCGAAAAAGGAGAATGCAGATGCCTGAAGCAGCCAACGCGCGCGAAGCCATCCTCAATCGCATCCGCGCCGCCAACAGCATTGCCGGTGTGTCTGAATATCAATCCATCGAGCGCACCTATCAGCAGGCCGCCGGCATGGATCGCGAGACGATTCTGAAAACACTCATCCATCGCCTGCACGAATACGACGCACAAGTTTTCGAGACAAAAACGGACGCACTGGCCTCTACCATCGCTGACGTCCTCAAATCACGTGGTCACAAGTCTGCCGTAGTGACTGACGATTTTTCTGAACAGAATTTGCCTGTAGGCTTCGCGTGGCAGCGCGAGTCCAAAAGCACGACAGAACAGCTCAATGCCGCGCAGGGAGCGATCTCCGGTTGCGAAGTAGCCATCGCTCACACCGGCACAGTAATTCTCCGAGGAGCGCGCAAGATGACGCTGCTGCCCGATCACCTGCTCTGCGTCGTCTACGGAAATCAGGTAGTCGAAACAGTTCCCGAAGCGATTGCGGCCTTGGAAAAATACAAGGCCGAGCCACTCACATTCATCTCCGGCCCCTCCGCAACCGCCGACATAGAAATGACGCGCATCCGCGGCGTTCACGGACCGCGTTTTCTCGATGTGGTCCTGGTCGGAAGTTAAGCGGTGTGCCGCACGCGATATCCGCTCACTGCAAAATACAGGACAAAAAGATAGCAGACCAGCGGCACGAAAAATGCTCGTTGAATGTTGGAAGCATCGGAGATGCGTCCCATCAGGGCGGGGAAAACCGCGCCCCCCAGGATCGCCATCACGACAAAAGAGGAGCCGCGCTTCGTATACGGTCCTAGGTGGCGAATGCTGAGAGCGAAGATCGTCGGAAACATAATCGAATGGAAGAAGCCCAGCAGGACGATCCCGGCCAGCGCGGGTGCTCCAGTTGAAAAGATCACCATCAGAACCGAAACTACACATCCAACCGCAAAAGCGGCGAGCATGTGCGCAGGCTGAATCTTCTTCATCAGGGCGGAGCCCGCAAAGCGTCCGATCATGAACCCGAGCAGATGCAGTTTCAGGTAATCCGCAGCCTGAGTATCGAGCGTGCCTGGATGAGTGTGCTGCACAAAGCGGATTACAAAGCTCGCTACTCCAACCTGTGCTCCTATGTAAAAAAACTGAGCGACAACTCCTTTCAGCAGATGCGGGAAAGCGAAGACGCCTGATACGTGAGGTGACGACTCGTCCTCCGCTTTCTCTTCCTGGATCACGGGCAGCTTAGCGAAGTAAAGAATCAACGCCATCGCGACGAAGATCCCGACCATGACCATGTATGGCATGCGAACAACATCCGCTTCCGACCCGGCGGCCGCGGCATGCGCACGCGAAAGAATGAACGTCGATCCCAGAATCGGCGTCACCACGGCGCCCACAGCATTGAACGATTGCGCCACATTCAGCCGCTGTTCTGAAGTCTGCGGCGGCCCTAGAAATGTCACATAGGGATTCGCCGAGACCTCAAGGAACGACTGTCCGCAGGCCATCACGAAAAGCCCGAACAGAAAAACGGCATACATGTGGACCGAGGCGGCAGGGATAAAGAGAAATGCGCCGCAGGCGCAGATCAGCAGTCCACAAACGATCCCGCGCTGATAGCCGATCTTTTCCATCAACCTTCCGGCAGGCCACGCTGCCAGAAAGTACCCGCCAAAGAATGCCACCTGCACAAACGAAGACTCAAAATCCGTGAGGTGAAACGCGCCTTTCAAGTGAGGAATGAGAATGTCATTCAGGTTGACGCCAACAGCCCACAGGAAGAAGAGACTCGTGATCAGTATCAGCGGCAGAACATAACGCCGCTCCGTAAGCGGTCCACCCGTCTGCGGAGTCGATGTCGAAGAAATGCGCGTGACCGCCATCGTGTGTAGCTACTCTCCGGCGATGACAGGATTGATCAGCGTCCCCAGCCCGCTGACGTCAATCGTGATTGTCTCGCCCGCGCGCAGCCAGCGTTGTGGCTTACGGCCCAGGCCAACGCCTGCAGGCGTACCAGTGCTGATGATATCCCCGGCCTGCAGCGGAGTAATGCTGGAGATATACGCGATCAAATCAGGCAGCTTGAAAATCAACTCTCGCGTATTCGAGTGCTGCAGCACTTCGCCATCGATCGAAAGCTTCACATCCAACTCATGAGGATCGGCAATCTCGTCCTTCGTTACGATCGCGGGCCCCAGCGGAGCGAAAGTATTAAAGCTCTTCCCCAGCGTCCACTGTGTCGTGGATAGCTGCACATCGCGTGCGCTCACATCGTTCAGAATCGTATAGCCGAAGACATACCGCTGCCAGTCGTCGCGGGCAATGCGCCTGCCCGCTTTGCCGATGACGCAGGCAAATTCCGCTTCGTAATCCGGCTGCGAAGAAATGGAAGGCAACTCGATGGCCGTGTTCGTACCAATCAGCGCAGACGCCAGCTTGAGGAATACGGTTGGCACCTTGGGAATCTCCATATTCGATTCCACGGCATGATCGCGATAGTTCAGTCCCACGCAGAAAATGCGTGGCGGGTCCGGCAAGGGAGCGAGCAGCTTAACATCCTCTAGGGAAATTCCCGTGTCGGAAGCAAGCGATGCGGCCGCCAGCAGCGCCTCTTCACCGCCGTGGATGATCGAAAGCACGCTGCGAAAACGCGACGAGATATCGACAACAGAATCACCGGTCAGCAATCCCGCCCGGGCATTCCCATTCGTGTCAGAAAAAGTGACAAACTTCATGCATCTCTCCAAAATCTTCCATGTGGATAGTTGTAGTCCTGCAGCGTCTCCGGATAAATCTCACCACTGTATCCCGGTTTGTCGGGCAATACGTAATGAGCGTTGCGAATCCGCACCGGGTCCACGAAATGTTCATGCAGGTGATCGACAAATTCGGTCACTCGATCTTCGAGCGTCGTTGAAACGCGCAAAAAATCAAACGCGGAAAGATGCTGCACAAATTCGCACAATCCAACCCCGCCCGCATGTGGGCACACAGGAATATTAAACTTTGCGGCCATCAACATGACAGCAAGGTTTTCATTCACGCCGGCCAAGCGGCAGCTGTCAATCTGACAAACATCAATGGCGTTGGCCTGCATAAACTGTTTGAACATCACACGATTGTGGCAGTGCTCGCCCGTCGCAATACGCACCTCGGGGACCTCGCGGCGAATGCGCGCATGTCCGAGAATGTCATCCGGACTCGTCGGCTCCTCCATCCACCACAGATTGACATCGGACAGCATGCGTGTCCGTTCGATGGCTTCGCCGATGTCCCACTTCTGATTCGCGTCGACCATCAACTTGTTGTGCTCGCCGATCTCCCTGCGAACGAGGCGTGCCCGCCGCAAGTCGTCCTGCGCTTCGCCACCGACTTTCAGTTTGAAGTGAGTCCAGCCCTGCGCCAGTGCTTCATCGGCAAGCCGCACAATCTTCTCATCGCTGAACCCAAACCAGCCGACAGAAGTCGTATACGCCGGATGCCCTGTCTTCTGCAGCTGCGCCAGCCGCGCATCCATGCCAGCCTTGCGCTGGTTAAGCAGGTCCAGCGCCTCGTCGCGCGTCAGCGCATCGGTGATGTAGCGAAAATCAATCGCACGGACAATCTCTTCCGCGTCCATGTCAGCCAGAAGCTTCCACAGCGGCTTGCCCTCAACGCGCGCGTAGAGATCCCACACTGCATTGATTAACGCGCCCGTAGCCAGATGAATCACGCCCTTTTCCGGCCCGAGCCAGCGGAACTGGCTGTCCGAAGTCAGCAGGCGATAAAAAGCACCGAGATCGTCGGTGATAGAGGACAGCGTGCGCCCCACTGCGAAGTGCGAGAGGTATCGCAGCGCCTCGACGCACAACTCCGTCCCGCGGCCCAGCGTGAAGGTCAGACCGTATCCATTGGGCCCATGGTCGGTTTCAAGGATGCAATAAGCAGCCGAATAATCAGGATCGACATTCACGGCATCCGAACCGATCTGTTCCCGCGAAGTAGGAAAGCGCAGATCGATCACGCGCGCGTTGATAATCTTAAGGTCGCTCAATCGGAATCGTTCTCCTTCTGCGTGCTAAACAGCTGTCCATCCGCCATCAATGACTACTAGAGAGCCGGTCATGAATTCCGCTTCCTCGGAGCAAACGTAGCGAATCAGCGATGCAATCTCCTCCGGTTTGCCCAGCCTCCCGATCGGTTGGCGAGCATTCAGTTCTCCGCGAATCTTGTCCTTTTCATGCGCATGATACTTTTCCAGGTATCCCTCCACGAAAGGAGTCTGCACCGTGCCCGGGCAGATGCAATTCACGCGCAATTCCTTGGAATACTCAACGGCAAGTTGCCGCGACATCGCCAGGACAGCGCCCTTGGTCGTGCAATAAGCGAATCGCTGTTTGACCCCGACCTGTCCCGCGACCGATCCGATATTTACGACCGAGCCACGGCTCTTCAGCAAGAGGGGCAGCAGCGCGCGCGTCACCAGGTAGACAGACTTCACATTCACTTCCATCAGCCGGTCAAAATCTTCCGGCTCTACCTGTTCAATTGTGCCCACATGAGCAATGCCCGCGTTGTTCACCAGAATATCGAGATGATCGAGCTGCGCCGCGATCGCGTCGATCGATTCGCGGCTCGTCACGTCCATGTGCGCGGCTCTCGCATTCGGCAGCTGCGTTGCCAGCGCCTGCGCGTTTTCCAAATTGATATCCGCAACGATCACCGAAGCGCCTGCGCGCGCCAGTTCTCTGCATGTGCTCTCGCCAATGCCGCTCGCTCCTCCAGTCACGAGCGCTACTTTTCCATCAAGACGAAATGCGTCTCCACTGCCTGTCATCGAAACGTAATCCTCTGCGCTTTAATGCGCTGTTGTCCTCTGGCCAGAATCTCAGCCGAAGGCTCGGTTGTGTTGAGTGCTTCCATTGCAACATCATTCAGAATCTCCGCAAACGCCGGCAGACTCCGGCTGCGTGGCAGCCTGCGTGCGCCCAGAGAAATCTCTTCAATCTTGGCATACGCTTGAATCTCTTTCTGAACTTCAGTGTTTCGCCACGTCGAGAGACGGACGCCGACCGTTCCGTGTTTCACGATTCCAAGGTCCATCTCCGGCTGTGTCAGGAAATGCATAAAGTCATAAGCCGCCTGCTTGTTCCGCGAGCCGGTCCCGATGCCGAGTGTCCAGAACACCGAAAGGGAAGCAGCCGGTTTGCCCTCATCTGCGGGAATCGGAGCAATCGCAATCTTGCCCCGTAGCGGCGACCCCGGACGGTCGCAGCGCGCGGCAAATCCAAACCAGTTCACCATCATGGCGATAGCGCCGGACAGAACTACGTCGCCCGACCGCGTCGAGTCAAAAGTCTCGGCCCCCGGATAGCACATCGATGTATCGCGCACAGTGTTGCGATAGAAATCCAGCGCCGCTATTGCTTCCGGAGTGTCAAGAACAGCATTGCCGTCCTTGTCTTCAAACTCGCCTCCGCGGCTCCACAGCTGCAAAGCAAAGTCGTAGAGTGTATTGTGTCCATCCGGGAACGCCGCGAAGAGCGTGCCATAGAGGTTTTCAGCAGGACGGGTAAAGAAGCGCGCCACGTCGGAAAACTGCTTCCAGGTTTTTGGCGGTTCCAATTCGTAACCATATTGATTACGAAATTTCTCCTGCTCTCCGGCATTCTCAAAAAGATCGCGGCGATAGATGAGGCACTCCGGCCCATCATGCCAGGGAAGAGTATAGAGTTTGCCTCCAAACATCAGCGGCTCAACAATAGACTGTGACCAGCCCTCGGGCCAATCGGCGACGGGCTCTTGTTGCAGGTAAGGTGTAAGCTCTTCGACCGCGCCTGTATCCACCGCCTCGGCAAGCCAGTCGGTGCTGATGTAGCCGATGTCCCACGTCCCGGAGCGAAGACCGTCTTTCTCGAACATCTCCCCGTGCAGCGTGTGCAGATCAAACGGAATGGCTTCGAACTCCACCTCAGGATGATGCTGGCGATAGAGTTCGATCTCCTCGGCCAGGGCATTTTCAAAATCGCTAAACTCTCGAACTGCGATCCGCAGGCGTGTCTCTGGCATAGTTACCTGTTCAGCGCAACTCCGTCGCGCTCGCTTGAAATGTATGCAGCCTCAACTGTGCGCATCGTGTCGATGGCATCTTCAACACTGGTAGGCAGAGTATCCGCGTCCCCCGTCACGTAGGCCTGAAGCGAGCCCATCGAGCCGATAAACGCATCCGGAAACCAGTTGCCCTCTGTCGGCAGCGTATGCCATCCCTCATCAGTCCGCGCTAAACTCAGCGTATCCGGACGACCTTTGGGGTAATCCAGATTCACTCCCATCACGGCGTGCAGAGCGCCCTCGGTGCCTTCCCACTGTGCATAACTATGCTGCGAATCCTGGAATTTGTGACCGTGATTTGTCGCGATGGAAACACGCTTCCAGTCGCCATAATCCAGCGTTATCAGGCTCTTGGTTGCCGCCAGACTTGGAGTTCTGGGATTGCGCACCGTCTTTGCCAGTACCCGCTGCGGATTGCCGAACCATGACCGCACCAGATCGACATAGTGAATACTGTGGTAAAGAATTTCCAGCCGGGGAGCAGCCGCAAGAAAGGTCCACAATTCCCAGGGCATGAACACATTCACCCGGACTTCCATATCGTGGACATCGCCCAGCAGCCCGGCGTCCGTGATATGCTTCGCCGCCAACATCACCGGCGCATAGCGCAACTGGAAGTTTATCGCGGCGGTCAAACCTTTCTTCCGGCACAATGCCAGAATCTGTTCCGCCTCTTCGAGCGTGTTTCCCATCGGTTTCTGGATCAATGCCGCCGATCCATCCGGAAGAAGCGGCAGCACATCCAGGATGGCTCCAGCCGGCACAGCTACATCGAAGACGCAATCTTTCGGCGACTTGCGAATCGCTTCATCGAGAGAAGAGGTCGCCAGCGGAACCGAGAATGTGTTGGCGAGCGCCGAGGCCTTCTCCGTATTCGCGTCTACCAGAGCCGCGACCGGAAAGCCCGCTTTGCTGTAAGCCGGCAGATGCGCATCATGCACAATGCCCCCGGCACCGATCACGACAATCGAACGTGGGACCTGCGGGCGGGGTGGAGTAGCTTCACTGAGAGCTCGTTCGATCCGAGATTGATAATTCATGCTCACCAGGAATAAATTCTATATATAAAATTAACTATTTATTGATAAAAGTAAATCTCGTATCGTAAATGTATTGATGTCGGGCTACGAATCTCCGCATCATTCGCCTTCAGGAGAAATCTTCAAACTATATGCATATTCGCCGGGAGCCTGAGATGGCAAATCCAGATGCAGGCCGTCGGCTTGTTGGGTAAATGAAACTGCCGCGCTCGATCCCAGCAACGAAACCGACTTGACCCTGAATCCGCTGCCTTCTCCTAAAGAGTGAACCACTAGCTTCCCATCCGAAGGCCAGCCAAGCGCAATCGCATACAGCGTCTTGCCCTTGGTGGTAAAGCGAATGTCCTGCGCCGTATACGGCTTCGTCTCCGCATCATTGAAGGATCCAGCCACCACCTTCGTCGGCCCCTCCCCATAGGTCGTCCATGGCCGCGTGCCATAAATAGCCTCTCCATTGACTTTCAGCCAAGCACCCATGTGTTGAAGAATCGACCGAGCCTCTTCCGGAATCGTACCGTCGGATTTAGGCCCGATATTCAGCAGCAGGTTGCCATTCTTGCTGACGATATCGATGAGCTGCCAGACGATGCTCTCCGGGGACTTGTAAGTATCGCCCTGGATATATCCCCAGGATTTCTGGCTAACCGAAGTATCCGTCTGCCAGTACTGCGGCCGAATGTGATCGAGCTGTCCGCGTTCGATATCCAGCACCGTCGTCCCATCCGGAAACGCATCGTTTTTCCGGAAGAGCACCACCTGCTTTCCATTCTTCGCCGCCTGGTTGTAATAGAACGCGGCAAACCGCTGCAGATACGGCTGAAACGTATCCTGCTCCACCCACCAGTCGAAGTACATCAGCTCCGGATGATACCGCTCAACCAACTCGCCGCTGCGCGCCAGCCAGTCATTCAGATAAGCCACATCCGGATGTCCCTTCTGATCCTTATCCGGGTCGATCCCCACGTGAGCCGGGCCATAGAAAGAAGCATACTTCGGGTCCTGCACATCCGAGGGGAATGCCCGTCCGCCATTCATGAACCAGTAGTGCTCCGCCCGATGGGAGGAGGCCCCGAAATGAATACCCTCCGCCAGGATCGCCGAACGCAGCTCGCCAATAATATCCCGCTTTGGCCCCATCTTCGCCGCGCCCCAGTCACTCAAATCCGACTGGTACATCTGGAAGCCGTCATGATGCTCGGCCACCGGAATCACATACCGCGCGCCCGACTCCTTGAAGAGCGCCGCCCAGTTCTTCGCGTCAAAATTCTGTGCGTGAAACTGAGGAATGAAATCCTTGTAGCCGAATTTCGTCTGCGGCCCGTAAGTCTCTACTTCGTGCTTGAACTCAGGCGAGCCCTGCACATACATATTCCGCGGATACCACTCGTTGCCGAACGCCGGGACCGAATACAAACCCCAGTGAATAAAGATTCCGAACTTCGCATCCTGATACCACTCCGGAATCTTGTATCCCTTCAGCGAATCCCAATTCGGCTGGAAGGGTCCCTCATGCGCGTCTTTGTCGACCGTGGCCAGCACTACGGCGCGCTGCTTGTCGTATTTCGCAACCGACTTCTGCCAGACCAGGTCATTCTGGTTCGGCTCCTGCGCCAGGGCAGTCCATCCCGCACCCAGCAAAAGTCCCCAGACAAAAAAATGCGACATGCGCATGGCAGCCAATTCCAATCCCCCGCAAGCGGTTCTTTTTCGGACCATACTTTTATACGCTAAAAGACCTTTTAACGGGCAAGATCAACTTTTGCCGAACGAGAAGCAAATGATTCCCTGTCTGCCACTCAGCCGGTTTACAATCGCATGAATCTGTGGCCAAAGCAGATCACTCGGACACTGACATCTTGAAGACAGCGAAGCGAAGATACCCGACACCGGCACTTGAAAAAGGGCTCGACATCCTTGAACTTTTCGCCCATGAACCATCCGGGCTTACCAAAAGCGAGGTAGCCCGCCGCCTTAATCGCACGGTGTCAGAAATTTTTCGCATGCTATTGTGCCTCGAAGATCGCGGCTACATCAGCCGCTCGGACGAAGACGAGCGTTTTCGCCTGAGCCTTAAACTCTTCCGCATGGCGCTCGAATACCCGCCCACCAAGCGCCTCACCTCCGAGGCCCTGCCGATCATGGGGGATTTAGTGCATCAACTGAATCAATCCTGCCATCTGGGCGTGCTCGAAGGTGGCCACGTCGTCATCATTGCGCAGGCCGACTCGCCCGTCAGTCCTGGCTTTTACGTCAAGGCGGGCTCGATCGTCGATCTCATGCACGCTGCCACCGGCCACGTCATCCTCGCCCACCTGCCGCCCGAACAGCGCAATCGCGCCGTCGAAATGTGGCAGCACCAGACCGGGAACCGCGTTCCCAAAGATCTGGACGAGCACCTCGAAAAGATCAAGGAACAGGGATACGAGGAGCGGGACAGCTACCAGATGCGCGGCGTCGTCAACATCAGCTATCCCATTCTCGATGAGGGCGGCAACGCCGTTGCAGGACTGACCGTGCCCTATCTGGCGCGTCTCGAAGACTCGACAACGCCTAAAGCGGTGCGGGCAGCCCTCCGCGAAGCCAGCCTCAAATTAACAGAAGCCGTCGGCGGCAACCACCCCGCAGTCCAAAGCGAAAAGAAGCCGGCGAAGAAAACAGCCCGCGAACCCAAACCGCTATAAGTTGTCATTCTGACCACGAAACTGGGGAAGAATACAGGCGAAGAGGGGGAACTACCGCCGGGGCAGATAGGTCAGTACCTCACCCGGCTCAGGGCGAACCCGGAAATCGGCGTGAGCCTCTGCATAGAGCACGGTTCCATCCTGCGCCAGCACATATGTGGCGGGTAGCGGCAACGTCCAGCTCTCGTCCCCATTTACAAATGGAATGTTCACCAGGATGCTGCGGAAATACCTCTGGTGAAACGGAGGAACCTTGTAAGCCAGTCCGAACTGCTGCGCTACATCGCAATGCGCATCCTGCAGCAGTGGAAAAGGAATCCCATGCTGGCTCGCGGTAAAGTCATTCTGCCGCGCAGTCTGCGGAGAAATGCCCACCAGCAAAGCCCCCGATTCGCGAACGACGGGATAGAGATCGCGCCAGGCTTCCAGCTCCGTCATGCAGTAAGGGCACCAGCGCCCGCGGAAGAAACTCACCACCAGCGGTCCCAGCGCCAGCAAATCAGAAGACCGGACCAGCCTTCCCGAGGCGTCCGGCAGTGCAAACTCCGGGGCACTCGCGCCTGTCGGAAGGATTCGCTCCTCGATTCCGCTGGCGAAAAGATCGGTCACCGCCTGCTCGCTGATCGCCAGCCGCTCCGGCTGCACCAGGTTCCGCGTGTTGGCGGTAATTTCGTCGAGCTGGTCCTGCAAGCGGCGATCAAGGTCAATCATAAAAACTATCGCTACAAAGCTTGAAAGGGCACAATGCAGTGGCCCTGAAGAAGAATGCGGTTTTTAGCCGCCCAAGCAAAACCCGGGTGCCCCATCCTGAACGAAGAGAAGGGTGGGTACTACCGTCCCCCGCGCATGCCGCCCAGCATGCCCATCGCACGCCGCTGCAGCATCCCGCCTTTGCCGACATTCTTGAACATCTTCCGCATCTGCGCATACTGCCGCAGAAGCTGGTTCACTTCCTGCACGGAGGTTCCGGAACCATTCGCGATCCGCTTGCGCCGGCTCCCCGAAATAATCTCGTGATTATTCCGCTCCTTCTGGGTCATCGAATTGATGATCGCCTCGACGCGGACAAACTGCTTCTCATCCACCTGATCGGCCATCTGCTGCATGCCCGCCAGCGGACCGACCGAAGGAAGCATCTTCATAATGCTCTGCAGCGAACCGAGCTTGCGAATCTGCCGCAGCTGATCGCGAAAATCTTCGAGCGAAAACCCATCGCCCGAAAGCGCCTTGCGCGCAAACTCCTCGGACTTCTTCCGGTCGAGATTCTCCTCCGCCTTTTCGATGAGCGTCATGATGTCGCCCATGCCCAGAATGCGGCTCACGATACGGTCCGGATGAAAGGCCTCAAACGCATCCGGCCTTTCGCCCGTACCGATAAACTTTACCGGCTGTCCCGTCACATGCCGGATCGAAAGCGCCGCACCGCCGCGCGCATCGCCATCCATCTTGGTCAGGATGATGCCCGTCAGTGCCAGCCGCTTATGGAACTCGTCAGCGGACTTGACCGCATCCTGCCCGGTCATGGAATCGGCAATGAACAGAATTTCCTGCGGATTGAGCAGCTTCTTGAGCGACTCCATTTCGCCCATCAGGTCTTCATCAATGTGCAGGCGTCCCGCAGTATCGACGATCAGCGTGTCGCAGCCCGAGATCACAGCCTCGCGCCGCGCCTCCTTGGCCAGCCGTTCCACCAGCGGAGTCCCAGCCGCCTCGCCCTTGGTATCGCCCTCATAGAGATTTGCCTTGATCGACTTGGCGACAACCTTCAACTGTTCCCGCGCTGCCGGACGGTAAACGTCCACCGAGACAAGCATGGGCCGGTGGCCGCCCTTCTGCAGCCACGCCGCCAGCTTGCCCGAAGTCGTCGTTTTACCCGAACCCTGCAGCCCCGCCATCAGGATCACCGTGGGCGGCTTTGAAGCAAACTGAAACCGAGCCGTATCCTTGCCCAGCAGCGTGACCAGCTCATCGCGCACGATCTTGATGACCTGCTCGGTCGGCGAGAGTGCCGTCATCACTTCCTGACCGACAGCCTTGGCCCGAATGTGTTCGATCAGGTCCTTGACAACGTTGAGGTTGACGTCCGCTTCAAGCAGCGCAACACGAATCTCGCGCAGGGCATCACTGATGTTTTCTTCGGTGATCGTGCCCTGCCCGCGAAGGTTCTTAAACGCGCGCTGCAGTTTTTCTGAGAGATTTTCAAACATGGCTTCACAACCAGTTTATCAGCCGGGCTGGCCGCGTTGCCGTTCTGCCCGTGCATCGCCGACCCTCACTCATGAATCTACTGCTTCGAGAGCTATAAGGGGAGCGTGTCATGGACTTAGGTTTAAAGCACAAGCGAGCGTTAGTCACAGGTTCCACCGCAGGCATCGGTTTTGCCATCGCCAAGGCGCTGGCGGCCGAAGGAGCATTCGTCTACGTCAATGGACGCACCGACGAGCGCGTGAATCGAGCCGTTAGCGAGATTGAGGGAAGGGTGGATGGAGTTGCAGCCGACCTCACCACACTGGAAGGCACTGAGAAGCGCTTCGCCCGGGTCAATGAGCTGTATATCGTCGTCAACAACCTCGGCATCTTCGAGGCAAAGCAATTTCTTGAGATCGAGGATGCAGAATGGGTGCGCTTCTTCGAGGCGAATGTGCTTTCCGGAGTCCGCGTCACCCGCCATTATCTCCCCGCCATGCTTGAGAAGAAGTGGGGCCGCGTCATCTTCATCTCCAGCGAGTCCGGAGTCCAGATTCCCGCAGAAATGGTGCACTACGGCATGACGAAGACGGCGCAAATCGCCATTGCCCGTGGTATCGCCGAGGCGTTCCCGGCCAGTGGCGTTACCGTGAACTCGGTGCTTGCCGGACCGACAGAGAGCGAGGGCGTTTCGACTTTCGTGGAGGGACTGGCCACGCAGCAAGGCAAGACCAAAGAAGAGATCGCTCGTGACTTCTTTGAGCACATGCGCCCTTCGAGCCTGCTGAAGCGCTTCGAGACGACGGAAGAAATTGCCGCCGTGGTCGCCTTCCTTTGCGGCGAAGGCGCTTCCGCCGTTACAGGCTCCGCAGTCCGCGTCGATGGCGGCGTAGTCCGATCCATTGTCTAAGGAATTGAGGCTTCAGAATCGAGTTCCGGAGCCTCAGTTTCCGGGAATAAAAGCCTGCCATAAATATGGTAGAGTCATCGTATGCGAACGACAGTTGACATTCCCGACCAGCTCTATCGCAAGTTGAAGAGCAAGGCTGCAAAGGAAGGAACGACTGTCAAAGAGATCATACTTCGCGGTGTGGAGATCGAACTTCACTCGCAAACTCGGCAAGCGAAGAAAAAGATAAAGCTGCCTCTTCTCGAATCGAAAGAACCCGGAACTCTCCATCTCGACAATGACCGGATATTTGAAGTCATTTCTTTTCCCTGATTTGAACGTCTGGATCGCCCTCACTTCAAGACGGCATGCCCATCATTCCCTGGCGGCGCGATGGTATTCGGAGTTGGAAGACACCAGGCTCGTGTTTTGCCGTTATACGCAGATGGGCTTTTTTCGCCTGTTGACGACAGAAGCTGTCATGGGTGTGGATGTTCTAACGCAGACACACGCTTGGGCAACTTATGACGAATGGCTGGTAAGCGGCAATGCCACATTGCTCGAAGAGCCTCCAAGGCTGGAAGCCATCTATCGCTCGCTTGCAAGGCGGTCACAGTCTTCGCCGAAGGAGTGGGCTGATTCCTACCTTGCAGCCTTTTCAAAGGCCTCGGAAATTCGTTTAGTCACGTTGGATCATGGGTTAAAGTCCAGGGTAGGCGACGCTATCTTGCTTTCCTGAAAGTATTTAGCTGACCTGCACCTGCTCAAATCCAAGCCCAAGCAGCATGGTCGTCAGTGTCGCCGCCGCGTTCTTGCGCGCCGTCTCGAGAATCCCGTCGGAAATCGCCGCCTGCTGCAGGTCCTGCTGCGCCTTGGCGCGAACCTCGGTTTCGAGATTCGGATCGGCCGCGACAAAAAGACCCGTCTCCCGCGAATAGACGCGGGTCTTCGCATTGTCGAGTGTCGTGGCAAAAATCTCCGTCTGCGGCAGGTGAACGCGAATCGACCGTTCCTGAATCTGTATATCGCTGGTTTGGAGATGGCTCAGGTCAATCCCGGCGATCGTCTGTCCATGCACCACGAGCAGCAGTTTGTCCCCCGCGATAAAGTCAGGAAAATAAGCACTCTGCCGCGAGCCTTCCACTACCTTGTCCATGTTGTAGACGACGGTTTCGAGCCGCTCCAGTCGCTGAATCTTGGTGACGATCGTCGGCAGCGATGTGTCGACGGAAAGGCTGCGATGCGTGAGCTTCGCCGCAATGTCATCCCACACGCCCTTCGTGGCGTGGCGGACAAAGAGCACAAAGGCACCGCAACCGACGACAAGGCCAAGAAGCAGCGCAAGCAGAATTTTCCCGACGTTCGATGTTTTGTGCGTGGTGGGTGGCGGAATGGTTGGAGTGCTCATGAAAAACTTGGATGCGGCGGAACGCGGTCCACGCCGCCGCATGTCTCTGGAGCTATAAAACTACGCTCTGCTGCAAATCTGCATTGGATGCCTTATCGCCGCCCACCCGGTTCGCATAGCTGGCCTTGATAAAGGAGCTGAACAGCGGATGCGGCTCAAGCGGCTTCGATTTGAACTCAGGGTGGAACTGGCAGCCAAGGAAGTAAGGGTGATCCGGAATTTCCACGATCTCGACATACGTCGCGTCCGGAGTCGTCCCCGTAATCCGAAGTCCCGCGCCGGTCAGCAGTGCTTCGTATTCACGATTGAACTCGTAGCGATGACGATGCCGTTCGCTGATTTCCGTCCTCCCATAAGACCTGGAAGCCAGCGAGTCTTCCTGCAGAATGCAGGGCCACGCGCCCAGACGCATCGTTCCGCCCATCTCCTCAACGCCGGTCAATTCGCGCAGTTTGTAGATCACGCGATGCGGCGTCGCCGGATCGAACTCGCTCGAATTCGCGCCGTTCAAGCCGCAGACATTCCGCGCAAATTCAATGCACGCCGTCTGCATGCCGAGGCAGATGCCGAAATAAGGAACCTTATTCTCGCGCGCGTAACGAATCGCATTCAGCATGCCCTCGATGCCGCGCTTGCCGAAGCCGCCGGGAACCAGAATCCCGTCAAAATCCTTCAGCTGCTCTTCGTAGTTCGGAACCTCAAGCCCTTCAGCCTCGATCCAGGTCACGCGCAGCTTCAAATTGTGCGCGAGCGAGCCATGCACCAGCGCCTCTTTCAGCGACTTGTAGCTGTCCTCATATTCGACATACTTGCCGACAATCCCAATCGAAACTTCATCCTGTGGGTTGTAGCAGCGGTCGACGAGTGCCCTCCAGCGGCTCAAATCCGGCTCGCGCGTCTCCAGGTGCAGATACTTGAGCGCCAGCGCATCCACGCCTTCCTGCGCGAAGCACAACGGCACTTCGTAAATGGAGTCCACATCCTTCGCCGTAATCACGGCCTTCTCTTCGAGGTTGCAGAAGAGCGCAATCTTGCCCTTGATCTCACGATTCAGAGCCCGGTCGCTGCGGCAGAGCAGGATATCCGGCTGGATTCCGATCGAAAGCATTTCCTTGACCGAGTGCTGTGTCGGCTTGGTCTTCAATTCCTGCGCGGCGCTGATCCAGGGAACCAGCGTGACGTGAACAAAGACGGTATTCTCTCGCCCCAACTCCTGCCGCATCTGGCGGATGGCCTCAAGAAACGGCAGCGATTCAATATCACCCACCGTCCCGCCAATCTCGACCAGCGCGACGTCACAGTCCGCCGCGACCTTGCGCATCGCGTTCTTGATTTCGTTGGTGACGTGGGGAATGACCTGAACGGTCTTGCCGAGATAGTCGCCGCGTCGTTCCTTGGTGATGATCTGCTCGTAGATGCGGCCAGTGGTGAGGTTGTTGTCGCGGGTCAGTTTAGCGTGGGTAAAGCGTTCGTAGTGGCCAAGGTCGAGATCGGTTTCCGCGCCGTAGTCGGTGACAAAGACCTCGCCATGCTGAAACGGCGGCATCGTCCCCGGATCGACATTGAGGTAGGGGTCAAACTTCATCAGGTAGACCTTCAACCCTCGCGCTTCCAGCAGGCAGC
>JAATFH010000396.1 GCA_015655315.1 Terriglobales bacterium | reverse complement strand
TGCTGCCCTTCGCCGCCCGCTACTAGTTCTGGGTTGTCATTCTGACCCTGAACATAGTGAAGGGGAAGAATCTGCTTTTCACGGGATGCGGCACGAAAATGGGTGCCCCATCCTGACAAAGTCAGGGTGGGAAAGCAAGGACTCCGGCCTCACAGCAGGTCGATCGAAGTTTTGAAAGAAGGCGCGAAGCGCCCTCATTTGGAGATTGGCAATGGAAGTCATTCTGAAAGAAGACGTAAACAACCTGGGCCACCGCGGCGACGTGGTGAAGGTGGCGGACGGCTACGGCCGCAACTACCTCCTGCCCAAAAAGCTCGCCATGGAAGCGACCGCAGCGAACAAGGTCGTCATCGAGCAGATGAAGGCATCGGCTGTCCGCCGCTCGGCAAAAGAGAAGGGCGAAGCGGAGCAGCTGCTCACCCAGCTCAACGACGTCGCTCTCGTATTCGAGCGCAGGGTCGGCGAGAACGATCACCTCTTCGGCTCGGTCACTTCGGCGGAGATCGCCCACGGGCTCGAGTCCAAGGGCTTCAACATTGACCGCCGCAAGGTAAGCCTCGACGAGCCCCTGAAATCGCTCGGCGAATTCCTGATCCCGGTCAAGCTGCATCGCGACGTCACCGCTCACATCAAGGTCACGGTAAAGGGCGAAGAAGCCGCCTAGTAGCAGCAGCTTAGAAGCAAACACAATGCCTCCGGCGGCGGACTGGCCGTCCGAGGCAAATGAAAAGCCCCAGTGTGTACTGGGGCTTTTCATTTCTTGGTGGCTGTGCGCACTCGACGCTCTGTGTCCTATCTCGGAAACCCCATTCCACCACCGACGTCATCCTGAGCGGAGCGCAAAGCGCGGAGTCGAAGGACCTGCACGAACAACGTTCGTGCGCCTTTTGCCTTGCGCAGCAAGGCCCGCTTTCCCGAACGCGAACCACTAAGAATCCTGCCAAGCCCCCGAACCTTTTGTTAAGCCACTAAAATCAAATGACTTATACTTCCATCCATTTGGCATACTATTTCGTCAAACTTCATATCCTTAAATAGAAGGCTGTTTTGGAAGACGAATCAGACCCCTCGCTAAGTGATTGAAAACACTAGAAGCGAGTTAAGGCTATTAAAATCAATGGAATATCAGGGGATGATCCCCTCCTAAATCATTGAAAATAAAGGAAACAGCGACAAAGACCGGGGGAGGGGAGTCGCCCGGTTCGGAGGAAGTCACCTGCCAAAACCTATCGCGATTTATTACGAACAGCAGCACTGGTTCAAACCTCTTTTCGCCGAACTCGACCGTCGCGGGACAGACTACGTCAAATTGCACGCGATAGGTCACGCCTACGCCATTGAAGAGCATCCTGAACGCCACTGGGCGCTCGTCGTCAACCGCATGAGCCCTTCGGCCTGGAACCGCGAGCACGGCGACGCCATCTTCTACACCCTCGGCTTCCTCGATCACCTCGAACGACGCGGCGTCCGCGTCATCAACGGTCTCAAGGCCTTTCGCACAGAGTTATCGAAAGCCGCGCAGCTCTCGCTCCTCGACGAGCTCGGCCTGCCCTACCCGAAAGCCCGCGTCATCCACCGCGCATCGCAAGCTGTCCCAGCAACTGAGGGCCTGCGCTGGCCCATCGTCGTCAAGCCGAACATCGGCGGCTCCGGCGCAGGCGTCAAGCGCTTCGACACGCCGGAAGCCCTGAAGGCCGCAGCCGAAGCAGGCGAGCTGGCCTTCGGCCTCGACTCGACCGCGCTCGTTCAGGAGTTCATCCCCGCGCGCGAATCGCACATCGTCCGCTGCGAAGTGCTGAATGGAAAGTTCCTCTACGCGATCAAGGTCCACATCACGGGCGAAACCTTCGACCTCTGCCCCGCAGACATCTGCCGCACGCCCACCGGCGTCGAGCTGAACCGCGCCGCCTGCCCGGTAGACGCGCCCAAGTCCGGCATCAGCGTTGAAGGCTACCATCCGCCGCAAGAAGTGATCGCCGATGTCGAGCGCATCATGCGCGAGTCCGGCATCGAACTTGGCGGCATCGAGTACATCACCGACGACCGCGACGGCCAGCGCCTCTACTACGACATCAACGCCCTCTCGAACTTCGTCGCCGACGGGCCGCGCGTCATCGGCTTCGATCCCTTCGCCAAACTGGTTGACTGGCTGGAAGCGGAAGCAGCGCTCCACGGCTCCGATCCGGCATTTCACAGGGCTGGAGTCGTAAGCCCCTTCGCAAGGACCCGTTGATGCGATACGGTTTCTGGTTGCCGGTTTTCGGCGGATGGCTGCGCAACGTTGAAGACGAACACATGGAGCCCAGTTGGGAATATGTCAGCAAGCTGGCCCAACGTGCCGAAGAGATCGGCTACGACCTGACCCTCATCGCCGAGCTGAACCTGAACGACATCAAGGGCGTCGAAGCACCGTCGCTCGATGCGTGGTCGACAACCGCAGCGCTAGCCGCCGTCACGAAGAAGCTGGAGCTGATGGTCGCAGTCCGCCCAACCTTCCACAACCCAGCGTTGCTCGCCAAGCAGGCTGCGAACATCGACCACATCTCGAACGGTCGCCTCACCCTGAATGTAGTTTCCAGCTGGTGGGCCGACGAGGCGACGAAGTACGGCATACAGTTCGACCAGCACGACGACCGCTACGCCCGCACCTCCGAGTGGCTCGACGTGGTGAACGGTTGCTGGAACCAACGGGGCTTCTCTTACCAGGGCAAATACTACCGCGTAGAAGACAACGTGCTCTCGCCTAAGCCACTGAGCAAGCCTCGCCCCACGCTTTACGCAGGTGGTGAATCGGAGACCGCGAAGAACCTCATCGCCAACAAGTGCGATGCCTATCTCATGCACGGCGACCCACCGGAGATCGTCGGGAAGAAGATCGCTGACCTGCGCAGCCGTCGCGAAGTTGCCGGTCTAGCTCCGATGACCTTCGGCATCGCCGGATATGCCATCGTGCGCGACTCCGAAGCGGAAGCGAAGAAAGAAGTCGCCCGCATCACTGACGTGCAGCAATCCGCACGCGGTTACGCCAACTACCAGCAATGGATCACCGGTTCAAACCTGGAGCAGAAGATTTCCCTCGAAGACTACTCTGTCTCGAACCGTGGCCTGAGAAGCGGTTTTGTCGGAACTCCTGAACAGGTCTGCGAACGCCTGGCGGAATTCGCCGCCGCTGGCGTTGACCTCGTGCTATTGCAGAGCAGTCCCCAGATGGAAGAGATGGAGCGCTTCGCAGCGCAGATCATCGCAAAATCCTAGATCAGACGTCTTTCAGCTACTCGTCTAACTGGGAATCAGTTTTGTCAGGGTTGCCGCGTCCGGCAATCCCGTCGCGGGAAGCTGAACGCTTTGCTGAAATTGGATGATCGCGCTGCGCGTGCTGGGACCAATCAGGCCGTCGATGCCATGCGGATCGAAGCCGCGAAAGGTCAGGTAGACCTGCGCTGCTCTTACATCGAGATCCGGCAGCGGTCCCGTCGAGTATTTGGCGAAAAATCCCTGCAGCTGCGTGTCGTAATGGTTCTCCGCGAAATTAGCGCCGTTGTAGCCTCTTGCGAATGTTGTCCAGTCGTGGATGATGAGCGCCCGGTCCAGCTTTTTGGATTGCAGGAACTTTGTGAACGCCGCCAGGTGTGCGTCTTCGGCAGAGACCATGGCCTGAACCATGTCATGCACGTTCCCGAAACCGGCGAGGGCGAAATTGTCCCCCATGATCTGTGCCAGCCCCCAGGAGGCGCTCCTCAAGGCGGCTTCCTCATTCAATGCCAGGGCCGCGGAGAGCCGGTCGTATTGATGGCTGCCTCCCAGCCCATACCCGCCTTGAACCGGGGAACTGATATCGGGGTGGCTGGCGTCGAACTGGCCCTTCGTCAGGCGGCTGAAATAGTGACGTTCAAAGAGAATCTTTGGCCGTCTGTCGGCAAGAAAACCGCTGCCCCGTGTTTCGACCGCTAAAACAGACCACACTTCCGGTGCTTTTGTGTTTAACGCAAGCACCGCATCAGAAAATCCGGAAGCGCTCAGCGCCAGACTTTGCCCAATAAAATTCATGAATATCCCCTCGGGCAAATCAGTCTATCTCAATTTGAAGAGACATCAAGGATTAAGTGAGGATGTTACCGAGTTGCAGGCGGTATCGACATAGAAGCGGCAAGGGAGAGATTTATTTTCACAAAGAATTTGTCATCCTGAGCGGCAGCGAAAGGAGCTGTTTTTCTTTCGGTCAGCAGAAATGTCGGCGCATCCGGGGAAAGCAGATCCTTCGACTGCGTATGACGCAAAAGGCGCGCCATACTCCGCTCAGGATGACAACCAAGTCCGGATGACAACCAAGGTGTTCTATAAGTCGATACGGCCTTGGACAATGAAACAATCGAAACGACTCCGAGTCTAACGGCCATCCCGCAGACGAGTGGCCAGACGATCCGGCAATCCCGCGCGGCTGATCCGCATCTGCGCG
>JAATFH010000261.1 GCA_015655315.1 Terriglobales bacterium | reverse complement strand
CTCCAAAGACCCAGACATATTTGCCCGTGGCCTGTTCATAGCATTGCAGGATGTTTCTGTCCGGTCCGAGATTTGTCGAGTTGCGGATGTACCGAATTGGCATCTTGTCAGCTCGAAACCTGCTTACGATGTCAGGGGTCTCATCTGGAGAAGCGTTATCGGATACGATCAGTTCTACGCGAGGTTCGTGAATAACCTGCGGTAACAAAGCTGACAACAATGTCGACAGGTAAGACGCACGATTGTACGTCGGAATGGCTATCGTAAGCAGCGGTCGTGCGTGTTGTTCTTCATGATGGTTCATTCAGGATCTAGAAGCCCGCGGTGGTAGGTTCTTCGACGGAAGCTGACAGTTTGAACTTGTGCCACTTCCGTCGCAAGGTGACAAAGATGAACGTTCCGTACGCCGAGCCGAAAACGCCGCTGCAAAGAAAATAACCGATCGCCACTCCATCCGCTCCCCAGAGTTTTCCGGTCACCAGAGTACTCGATCCGGTCAGGATGGCGACGAGGATAGATAGAAACAGAAACGGTTCTTTCTTATGAGCTCGTAAATACAGTGCCTCACTAAAGATGATGTGATTGAGAAGGGCTGTTAGCAATAGAAGTGCGAAGATAGGCGCGGACAATACACGTGATGCGAGATGGGGCAAACGATGTTCCACGATCACAAGTGCGGTGAGGAGGATCATTCCGCCAAAGACGAACAGGATGGATGACTGCACAAGGGTACGAAAGAAGATACGATCAAGAGAAGCAAAATCGCCAAGGGCAATCATGTTGCCGAAGGGGGATGCTTTCGTACTCATCCAAGCGAGCGCAACAGCGCTGAGAGCGGTCGCGATACTAAGAGACATACCCATGCGACCTGCAGCAGCGGCACCTTGATAGGCGAATAATACGGGATTGAAGAGTTGGAAAATGAAGTATCCGCAAAACCAACTAACTGCGATGCGCCATTGAAAAGGCCAAATCTCTCGGCGCCAGCCAATAGCATTGGGGCCTGTCTTCCTGCGGAGGAGCGGAAGTAAAAGACTACGCTTAGAGAGAAGGAATACGCCGCCTACCATGACTTGTCCGGTAATCACCATGGCCGGAGCAAATAATCCATGATGGAGCACGAGAGCCGCCCAGGCGAGCAGGCTACCGGCCGCTGCTTGGCCAAAACGCATGTGCGCGACATCGGAAACTAAACCACATCCCTCCAGGAACGAGAACACGGGATCCATCTGGAAGGTGAAGGTTGCAGCCAATACCACGCAAATCCAAGGTAATTTCCAGACGACATTCTCAGCGGCGTGTTGATGTACAGAAAAAAAATAGAAGCCCGCAGGAAGCAGGCTGACTGCCATTATTAGTGCCGCAACGGAATACCATCGCACGGATTTCTGCAGCACTGAGGCTAGTCGAGAGTGAGCCACAAATTCGCCTGAGATCTCACCTGTAGCAAGAATATGAAGTTGAGCTCGCTCGTGGGCGGCGAGTTGCAAGATAACGAATGAGAAGCCCAGTTCGAAAACAATCTGCAAGGCAACAAGGCTGGAGAAGGTGTAGTAGTAGCCTTGTTCGGCGGGGCTTAGAAATCGCGCAATCAGGAGGACGGTGACAACCCCAGCCAGCGTGCTCCAGCCGCGGGCCAGAACAGTGAAACCGATGGCACGATCGAGACCGGTGAAATGCCGGATACGCGCCCATGTTGCAGACCGTACAGATGCGGGAGTACTAGGATCGAAATCGCGCGGTCCCTTTGCAGCGGTGTTCAGGTCATGGTTCGGTAGATTACTCATTTCACCGCCCACGTGCGCTCCTTGGAGCCCTGCACAGTTGGATAGCCGATTGAACGATTCCATCAACGTTAAGTCCTTGAGCGGCTCTCAACTGCTCCTGCGAACCGGAAACCTTGATAGGGCTGCGTTGAAGACGAAGCATGTTAAAGGGAACTCCTCTGCCGGAAAGGGCAATGCATTCGCCGACCAATGTTCCCAGACCACCGTGTCCATGTTCTTCGATCGTGAGGATACCTCCAGTACTCGCGCAGGCGGCATGAACTGCCGTCTCATCCAGAGGTACGAGGAATGGCATGCTTAGAACTCTAGGGTAGTAGCCGAGTTTCCGAAGAGCGTCGCCAGCCTTCAGAGTTGTTGCAAGCATCCCTCCCGTACTGATGAGCGTAAAGTCAGATCCATCGGCAAGCAGAATAGCTTTACCGAATTCCACGTTGGTATTTGACGCATGTAGCACGGGCTCACCCGCTTTGCCGAGGCGCAGATACGCTGGTCCTGCACGATCAGTGAAAATTGTGGTAATTGCACGTGCTTCAACGGGATCGGATGGAGCGGCGATAGTGATATTTGGCAATGCGGACATTACGGCTAAGTCTTCTACCCCGTGATGGGTGTAACCATGACTCCCATAGGAAAGCCCTCCTCCAACGGCGACAATTTTGACATTTAGATTGTGATAACAAACGTCATTACGAATCTGCTCCAGGCACCTCATAATAGGGAAATTGGCGATGGAATAAGTAAAGACAGTTTTGCCGGTGAGGGCGAGGCCAGCAGCAATGCCGGTCATGTTTTGTTCGGCAACTCCGGCGTTAAGATACCGCTTCGGATAGCGGTCGGCGAACGCTTCGAGTACAGAATATCCGAGGTCACCGCATATGAGCCAGATGCGCTCGTCCTGTTCTGCAAGTGCGCATAGTTGGTTTATGAATGCCGTCCTCATTGATCTAATCCTAGCTCGTGTATCGCGGCTTCTACCTGGTCGGCGGTTGGCGTCTTGTAATGCCAAGCTAGCTGGTCTTCCATGGATGTGATGCCCTTACCTTTTACCGTATTGGCAATTATTACGCTTGGTCTGTTCTGCTCGAATGGCAACGACCCGAAAGCGTCGATAATCTGCTGCATGTCGTGACCATCGATCTCACGGACGGCCCATCGGAATGCTTTAAACTTATCTGCCAAGGGGTCAAGGTCGAGGATATCCTTGGTTCGACCAAAGCTCTGAATTTTGTTGTAATCTACGATTACAACAAGGTTATCGAGCTGATGTTGTGGCGCGAAAAGAATTGCTTCCCAATTTGAACCTTCATCCAGCTCTCCATCGCTGATAAGCACGAAAGTGCGGAATGGAAGATCTTCCCGCTTTGCTGCAAGTGCGATTCCGCATCCAACAGGCAACCCGTGTCCCAGAGATCCCGAGGAT
>JAATFH010000118.1 GCA_015655315.1 Terriglobales bacterium | reverse complement strand
CCCGCTCGCTGCTCAAGACCGATGAAACCCTGTTGAATCAGGCGGTAGCGGAGCACGAGGCAGGCACGGCGGCGCATCTGGACGAGCTAAGGGCGCGTGTGGCGTTTCAGACGCAGCAGCAAGTGGTGATCAACGCGGAAAACGCGCTGCAAAAGGACGAGATCACACTGAAGCGCCAGATCGGGATGGACCCGGGGCAGAAGATTCAGCTGACGGATGCGGTGCCCTTTGCCAATCTTTCCGCGATGACCATCGAAGAGGCCAAGCGCGAAGCCTATGCCAACCGGCAGGATTATCAGGCGCTTATGCAAAACCTGCGCATGGCCGAACTGGAGCGGAAGGCCGCGACACACGAGCGCTTTCCAACATTGAATTTCAAAGGGAATTACGGGGTCGCAGGGATTAGCGGCGGACCCTTCCACGGCGTATTCGAGGCGGCGGGCAGCATTGATATCCCCATTTTCCAGGAAGCGAAATTTCGCGGCGACCACGATGTAGCCCAAGCGCAGCTGGAGAATTTCCGCTCGCAAATGGCTGATTTGAGGAACAAGATCGACCAGCAGCTGCGCGACAGCCTGCTTGATCTGCAGACCGCCTCGAACCTGGTAAACGTGGCGCGGAGCAATGTCGATCTGTCGACGACGGCGCTGGAGCAGACGACAGACCGATTCCAGGCTGGAGTCGATGACAATCTGCCGGTAGTGCAGGCGCAATCGACTTTGGCGCAGGCACAGTCGCAGTATGTCAACAGCGTCCGGCAGTTCAATCAGGCCAAGCTGGGGCTGGCCCGCAACCTCGGGATTGTGGATACCCAATACAAGACTTACCTGCAGGGTGGCGCGCCGGCGGGAGTGAAAAACAAGCCCGCGGACCAGCCGCAGGGCGGCCGGTAACATTTCTATTGGTTACCTGACGAGTCTGATAGACTGGATAGGCGTTAGAACTGAACCGGGCAAGAGCAGTCCTCGCCCAGCAGCAAGTACCGCCAGTAGTGGCTCCGATTTGTTCCAGCGCAATTCAAATTAGGAAACAGCATCACATGGAACAAGGAACAGTGAAGTGGTTTAACGACGCGAAAGGGTTCGGCTTCATCTCGCGCCAGAATGGTGAAGATGTCTTCGTGCACTACTCTGCCATTAACTCAAATGGCTTCAAGAGTCTGCAAGAAGGTCAGGCCGTCCAGTTCAACGTCGTAAAGGGGCCGAAGGGCTGGCAGGCTGCTGACGTTCAGCCGCTCTAAGACGCACACAATATAGTTCGACTACAAAAGGCGGGCTTCAGGGCTTGCCTTTTGTATTTTGACGTTTTCGCGGAAACACGGTTAGCGACGAATAAGTTTTTCAAGCGCATCGCAGGCTGTGTTCAGGCCATCCTCGGCTGCCATCTCTTCTCGAATTTCAATGGCGCGCCCGGCATAGCGCGGATTGCTGAGAAGTCCCGTAATCATTCTCGCCGCTCGCTCGGCGGTGTAGTTCTTGCGCTGCACCACCTTGGCCACGCCGAGGCGGCGTACGCGACGCGCATTGTCGGGCTGATCATGGCTGTAAGGCATGACGACCATAGGTTTGCCCGCCCGAAGCGCCTGCGCTGTCGTTCCCACACCGCCCTGATGCACAATGACCGAGGCGCGGGGAAAGAGCCTTGAGAAGGACGCGTACTTTGCGATGCAGATATTGTCCCGGACAGGAGCACGCGGAATGTTATCTGGGTCGTTTCCAACCAGGAGCACTGCGCGAAGGTTCAGCAGGCGAGCCGCCTCTGCGCTTTGCTCATAGAAATCGCCCGCATCGAGTACCGCAGCCGAGCCGAGGGTAAAGACGATGGGCGGCGGTCCTGCGGACAGGAAGCTTTCCAGCGCCGTGGGAAGATCGGCGTTGCCAGCGTCGACGTCGTAAAAGACGAAGCCCGAAATGAGCGTGTTGGTTGGCCAGTCCGGCTGCGGTTCTCCCAGCATGCGGGAAAAAAGAGCCAGCACCAGCTGCTCAGAGTGCTTCGCATCGAAGATGGGATTTTCACCGCTTTCGAGACCCAATTCACGGCGTAATTCGTACACGGGTTCAGGCCAGCGTCGCGTCACATAACGCGCGAACCGGCTCACCACGTGCCCAATTTTAGGGACAACAATTTGTGCCCGGGCCAACGTGGGATACGGCGGCAAAACCGGCGGGTCGTATGCGGAAAAGAAGGAAAACGGGGCTAAAACATACGAGGCCCAGGGAATCCCCGTCTTTTCGGCGACGATCGGCCCGGCGTAAGCCAACTCGCCGGTCATCAGCAGGTCGGCTCCGCCATCGGCCTCGACGGCGGCGAGCAGATCTTCATAACTCTGGCGCAGCGCGGGAAAGAGAAATTCGCGCAGACCGTACTCGGTTCCTTTTTTCTTGTCGTAAATCAGGGCGACCAGGCGCTTGTCGGTCTGATCCTGGTTGGGCCGGACCGGGAAGAAGTTGATCCCGAGAGGTTCGATTTTTGCGCGAAACATCTCCGGCACAGCCAGCGATGGCCGATGACCGCGTCTCTTTAATTCCAGAGCCAGCGCGATCAGCGGGTTTACATCGCCAAATGTGCCGAAGGTCGAGAGGACGATACGCACTTCTTAGAATTGTGCCTCAAAGATGTGAAACCTATGTTCAAGCTCCCATTCCTGCTGTGCTTTTTCGCTGGATTGAATCAGGGTTGCACATGCTCCGGTTGGAGTATCGCGTCCCAGCTGGCCGCGGCATTGCGAAACAGGCTGATCCAGTTTTTCTGAAGAGAAGGCTTGCCAAAGGCTTGCGCCGGGGAGAAAACCGTGTTCGAGGCCGGTGCGAGCCATCAGCTTAAAGTCGCGATAGCTGAGCGGATACGTGGTGGCGGCGCGGACATATTCGTGCGTGAGGTCAATGCGGGAGACGCCCTCATCGTCGGTGGACAGAGCGACGGGCACCCCGTATTTGCGGTAGAGCATGAAGGGGTGGCTGTCGCCTTTGGTGTTGAGGATGACATCGTTGCTGGTGAGATTGACTTCCACCATGACGTGCTTCGCGGCCATTTCCTTCAACAAATCGTAGGGTTTCTCTTCGTATATCACGTCAACGCCGTGTCCGATGCGCTCGGCGTGACCCTGTTCGACGGCAGAGCGAATATGAAAGGTGAGGCCGTCGGGAGGGACCATTCCCGGCTCCAATTCGCCCGCGTGCAGGGAGATGTGGACCTTGGGGTAGAGAGCGTGCAGTGCGTCGATCATCTGCATGTGCAGGCGGTAGTCCGTCATGCAGACGTAGCAGTCTTCCGGTTGCACGAGGTTTAGGCCGACAACGCGCGGATCAGCCGATGCAAGCTCGAAGCCCAGGAGAATCTGCGCGAAGACTACTTCTTTCGGCAATCCGCGCAACACCTGGTAGATGAAGCGGACTTCGACTGCGCAGGCAGGTGCAGCATTCGGCTGCCCGCAATGCTCCTCCTCACGACGTCCGGTTTCTATCTGATCGAAGTAGGCACGAATGGCAGGAATAGAATCTTGAAAGCCTTGTTTCAGCAAAAGATCGCGGTACTCGACGAAATTGGGATGGAAACCAACCTTCACGGCGACACCGGCAGCAGAGTTGAAGTCCGGGGTCTCCATCAACTCAAGATATTGCTCGTTCTGCGCGGCGGCGCGGCTGGCCACTTCATCCACCCACTCACTGACATGACTCTTGTCCGTGCCGTGGAATTTATCGAACGTGTTAAAGAAATGATCGTGTCCGGAATCGCCGGTTTGCGGCACGAAGGTGCGCATGGAAAAGGAGTCGATCAGTCCATCGTAGAGTTTCTGGTTTTGAGGAACGCTCGCGGCGGCAACATAATCCGTGTTGCACACCCCGGCAGACACGGGCTTTGCAAACGCCAGCTTTACCGGATCGACGCAGAGACCGTCCTCTCCAGCCGCACGAATGAAAGACTCAGCGTAGACTGCTCCGGAGAGATGAACATGCAGATCTGCCCCTTTCGGCATTTGATAAAAAAAAGCTCGCAAAGCCACCGGGCCCTGCTGCCGTGCTTCTTCGAAGGCGCGGGACGTGCGCGTTTCCGCGTTGATCTCTCGCACATTTTGCGCGGCTTGCGCGTATGCGTTTTGTAACGGTAATAATGAGAGAAACGATACCAGCAGAGAAAACACGAAAAGCTGACGATAGTGGGGGCGAGACATTACGATAGTCCTCTTGGGTGCAAAGAATGCAAAAGCAGTTTGGGACAAGTGTATGGTATCGGTTTGCCCTGGGGGCAATGATCTTTTTAGCTGCGGAACTGGCCGTGCCTGTCCGCGCGCAGCAGTGGCTTCAGTCCATTCCCAGGTTTCCTATCGCTTCAAGCGATCTTACGATCCGGCAACATGCGGAAACACTGAAACCCTTCACAGTAGCTGGCGAATGCGGCACCTTTGTCGGACAGCAGGACGGCAGCTTCGAGGCGTGGGTCTTCCCCGTCAAGCTGCTTAGCCACTTCCGCATCGAAGCGGAGCTAGAGGATTACAGCGTTCCCATCGATGTGAATGAGCAGGCGGCAGAGATCGAAGTTGCGCCCGATCACACGACGATTACCTATTCCCATGCAGCTTTCACGGTGCGCGAGATTCTATTTGCAACGCCGTGCGACACAAATGGCGCTGGAGTCATGGCATTGTTTCAGATCGACTCCGTGCGCCCGCTGAAGCTTACCTTCTCCTTCACTCCTGAAGTCAAACGCATGTGGCCGGCTGCGAACTACAACGCGCCGTCGCCGGAATGGGTGAAGCAGGGCGGCAGCGGATACTACTTGCTTCATACCGATTCGGATGATCTAACCGGTGCTGTGGCTATACCCGGCACCCAGCCCGGCATTCTGGCTCCATACCAGGAGCGGCCGAAATCCTGGCCGACGCAGTTGATTCTCAGCTTCGACCCGAAGCGCGATGCGGGCCAGTACTTTCCTCTGTTGCTGGCTTCAGGAAATACAACGGAGAGCGCAAAACCCGCAGCGCTGGCCGCTCAACTTGCAAAGTTGAATGAAGGCGCGGCGCAACTCTATGCGAAGACAGCTGACTACTACGCCCACTTTTTTGACAAGAGGCTCGTGGCGGAAACTCCGGATCAACATCTCAACCAGGCCATGCAATGGGCAGAACTTTCGATCGATCAGCTGCGCGTGCGGCACGGAGATGAGGTCGGTCTTGTCGCTGGTTTCTACTCTTCGGGCGATTCAAACCGGCCCGGCTTCGGCTGGTTCTTCGGACGGGACACGCTGTATACACTTTTTGCTGTCGATGGCTATGGAGACTTCGCGCTCACGCGGCAGGCCCTGGAATTTCTGATCAAGCGGCAGCGCGACGATGGCAAGATCATGCACGAGTATTCGCAAACCGCGGAGCTGGTGGATTGGAAGAATCTTCCTTATGAATATGCCGCGGCGGATTCGACTCCGCTCTTCCTGATGGCGATGGAGGATTACGTCAACTCAAGTAGCGATAAGGAATTTCTGCAACAACATTGGGATGTGGTCGAGAAGGCGTGGCAATTCGAACGTACGCATGACACCGACGGCGATGGGATCTATGACAATTCGCAAGGTACGGGTTGGGTTGAAAGCTGGCCGTCGGGCATGCCGCATCAGGAAATTTACCTGGCGGCGCTCGACCAGCAGGCCAGCAGTGCTTATGCGCGTCTCGCCCGCCTTATGAATAAGGCTGACCAGGCGAGTTCGGCAGAAGCACGCGCGCAAAAAGTCGCCAGCACCATCGAACAGGAATACGCGGGACCAATGTACGCCTTCAGCCGTAATGCCGATGGATCGCTGGATAAGACGGCGACAATCTATCCGTCGATTGCATGGTGGGACGGACACTATGCGCTGAAGCAATCGGGCGAAATGTTCAGGCGATGGGCATCGAATGAGTTCTCGACCGATTGGGGGCTGCGCGACCTGGGTGAGCATGAGGTTTTCTACGATCCGATCAGCTATCACCAGGGTTCGGTCTGGCCGCTCTTTACCGGTTGGACCTCGGTTGCCGAATACCGTACCGGTCATACTATCTCCGGTTACGCTCACCTGATGCAGACTGCCGACCTGACCTGGGCGCAGGATCTGGGATCGGTGACGGAGCTTCTTTCAGGCGCATACTTTTCTCCGTTTGGGCGAAGCACCACTCACCAGCTCTGGTCTTCGGCGATGGTTCTTACACCGGCGATCCGCGGCTTGTTTGGTATTACGACAGACGCCCTGCATAACAGCATTTCTGTTGTCCCGCACCTGCCTGCCGAGTGGGACCACGCCGTGTTGCGGCATGTGCCGGTGGGGCGCACCTTCATCGATCTCTCATTCAAGCGCGATGGCGCATTTCTTGTGGTTCGCGCAACTGGAGGCGACGCGAGGCTGTTATCTGGTGATGGAAGCAAAATGAAAGATGGCGCGCTTCGTATCCCATTGCCCGGAGTGGAAGTGGATATTCCACATGAGTTGCCGCTACCGGGGTCGCGCACGGCGCAGTTGAAGGTACTGAATCAGACTGCGGATGCACACTCGCTGACGCTCGACCTCGAAGCGCAGGGGGGCAGCGTCTATGATTTGCCGCTGCGTGTAAACGGGGTTCCGCATACCGCGATTCACACGGATGGTGCCACGTTGGCACAAACCGCAGTCGGCAGTGCGGCGGACGGCAGCAGCCTGCATATCGTCTTCCCTGCCGGCGTTGGATATCAGCGGCAGAGCGTCCGCCTTTCATGGTGAGTCTTTTGCTATACTAAGCGAGGTTGTTTGATGTCAGGTTGTTGCCTGCAAAGCCGCTCCGGCTTTGGCCTTCCTTCTTCTCAGACATCCTTATACGCCGCTCGCTGATGGGGAAGCGGCGTCCTTGGAATACCCAAGGCCAGATAGCTCAGTGGTAGAGCGCGGCCCTGAAAAGGCCGGCGTCGGCGGTTCGATCCCGTCTCTGGCCACCACATTCTAAAGCACTTAGCGGCAACCAGAAAGTTAGTGTTTTAGCCGTCCGAACAATATCCGAACATTGCTACGCAATGCCCTGTTGTTCGGCCTCTTCCTGCTCGTCTTTCTTGTCCAGCATGTTCCAGATGACCTTCGCCGTGTTGCCGGTCTTGGCGATGTGCGCCCGCCCCAGCTTGGCATAACGCTCGGTCATCTTGATGTTCGCGTGACCGAGAATCTTCGCCAGTTCGTAGAGATCGCCGCCGTTCATCATGTACCAGGACGCGAAGGTGTGACGCAGATCGTGGAACCAGAAATCCCGAATCTT
>JAATFH010000283.1 GCA_015655315.1 Terriglobales bacterium | reverse complement strand
GAAGGTGCGGAACGGCAGAAGACTCCGAATGAAATTGCCCTGAGCATTCTTCTCTCGGGCCTCACAATCGTCTTCCTTCTCGCAGTCGCAACACTGCAGCCGTTCGCTATCTACTCGCACGCGCCGCAGACTATCTTCGTGCTGGTCTCGCTGCTCGTCTGCCTGATTCCAACGACGATTGGCGGACTACTATCGGCGATCGGCATCGCAGGCATGGACAGGCTCGTGCAATACAACGTACTTGCTATGTCCGGACGCGCTGTTGAAGCTGCCGGTGATGTGAATACGCTTCTGCTCGACAAGACAGGAACCATCACGCTCGGCAACCGGCAGGCGACCGAGTTCTTCCCTGCTCCCGGCATCAGTACGGAACGTCTCGCCGACGCTGCCCAACTCGCCTCGCTCTCGGATGAAACGCCGGAAGGGCGCTCCATCGTCGTGCTCGCGAAAGAAAAGTACAACCTGCGCGGACGCGACCTGACGGGCATGCAGGCTGAGTTTGTCGCGTTCAGTGCACAGACGCGCATGTCAGGCGTGGACCTGCCGGGAACCCTGATCCGCAAAGGCTCCGCCGACGCGATTGCACGCTTCCTCGAACAGCAGGGCTCGAATCTTCCTCGCAAAGTGACGGATAAAGTTGAGGAGATCGCGCGTCTCGGTGGAACACCGCTCGTGGTTGCGGAGAACAGCACCGCGCTTGGCGTTGTCTATCTCAAAGATATTGTCAAAGGCGGACTCAAGGACCGCCTCGCGCGCCTGCGAGCAATGGGCATCCGCACCATCATGATCACGGGCGACAATCCGCTGACCGCTGCCGTCATTGCCCGCGAAGCAGGTGTAGATGACTTTCTTGCCGAAGCGAAACCTAAAGACAAAATGGACCTGATCAAGCGCGAGCAGAGCAAAGGAAAGCTCGTTGCCATGACCGGCGACGGCACCAACGATGCCCCAGCGCTTGCGCAGGCCGACGTAGGCGTGGCCATGAATTCCGGCACGCAGGCAGCGAAAGAAGCCGGCAACATGGTCGATCTCGACTCGAATCCGACCAAGCTGATCGAGATTGTCGAGATCGGCAAGCAGCTACTGATGACGCGGGGAGCGCTCACGACCTTCTCGATTGCCAATGATGTCGCCAAATATTTTGCGATTATCCCTGCGATGTTCGCGGGCGTCTTCCCTGTGTTGAATGCTCTCAACGTGATGCACCTGAAGACGCCACACTCGGCTATTTTGTCGGCTGTAATTTTCAACGCCATCATCATCATCGCACTCGTACCTCTTGCGTTGCGCGGCGTGAAATATGAGCCAAAGTCCGCACAGGCTTTACTCCAGCGTAATCTCATCATCTACGGAGTGGGCGGCATCATCGTTCCCTTCGTGGGCATCAAGCTTATCGACCTTGTTCTGAACGGGCTGCACCTGATCTGAGGAATTATCATGAAACGATCGTTGATTATTTCCATTCGCTTTACATTGATCACGACTTTACTGTTGGGAATCATCTACCCTCTCGTCGTGACCGCCTTTGCGCATTTGACGATGCGCGACAAAGCCGACGGACAGCTTATCTCCAGGAATGGTCAGGTCATTGGCTCCAAAATCATCGGGCAGAATTTCAGCAGCGACAAATATTTCCATAGCCGTCCATCCGCTGCTGGCAATGGCTACGATGCTGCGTCATCGGGCGGATCCAACCTCGCGGCTTCCAACCAGAAGCTCGTCTCGCGTATTCAGGGCGATGTCGCAAAATATCAGCAGGATGGGAACGGCCAACCGGTTCCCATTGATCTGGTGACAGCTTCCGGTTCCGGACTCGACCCGGATATCACGCCAGCAGCCGCACTCTTTCAGATCAGACGTGTTGCGCAAACACGCCACCTCACTGAAGACAAGGTGCGCAATCTCGTCACAGCGAACATTCAGCCCCGCCAGTTCGGCGTATTCGGCGAGCCTCGCGTGAACGTGCTTGAGTTGAATCTGGCACTCGATCAGTTACAGAAATAGTTCCATGGAGCAGGCCGTCTTCTAAGAACGTGCCTGCTCCAGCACCTCGCCCAGAGTTGACGCAGCTACTCGAAGCTCATCCTCTCGCGTCAGGCAATCAGGGCAAAGACGCAACCAAAATCCGCGAGCATCGGTGATCACGCCCCGCTTCGCCAGCTTGGCAGAAATTTCAGAAGCGGCATCCAGTCGCACAGCAAGAAACGCACCGTGGTCACGATCGCCACCGACTATCTCAACGCCAGTATTTTGCAGATAACTCTTCAGTAGCGCCAATCGTTCAAGCCCGTAAGTACGCAACCGTTCCACTCCAATAGCGAGTGCGAACTCCTGACCGCTACGCGCCTGATAGTAAGTCAATACAGGCGGCGTCGATTCGAGAAACGCATCTCCTCCTGCACGCAACATGGGCGGATCCGACCGCTCATAACCAAATGTGTTTTCGCGCGCGAACCAGCCGGTATCGAGCGGGCGTAATCCACCAGCCAGAACTTCCGGAGAAATATAGAGAAAGCATGCTCCGGGGCCACCACGGAGATATTTATAGCTGCCGCCGATGACAAAATCAGCCTGCATCGCAGCCACATCCACAGGAATGACGCCGATAGCATGATAGGCATCTACCAGCAGTCGGGCACCAATCGCATGGGAGGCCGCTGCCAACTGCTCAAAATCATGGACGATCTGACCGGTCATGAACATGACCTGCGAGATCACAACCAAGTCAATTCCAGGGTGCAAATTTTCCATGACGCTGGCTACGGTAAAGCGCCCTTCGGCATCGGGCTCAACCCATTGCATCTCGATGCGGCCAAGCGCGGCGTACTGCTTCAGGATCAGATCGATGGAATCGAATTCGCCGCGTGTGCTCAACACCCGAGGCCTGCTCGAAAAAGAATTCAAGACAGCGCGCAATCCCTGCCCTGCCGAGGTCTTCGGCACAACGCAATCTGCACGAGGCGCGCCAATCAGTTTTGCGATCCGCCCGCGAAATGCTTCCTGCTCCGCCAGCCACTCATCCCAGGCATCTCCCAGCTTGGCCTCCCACAGATATACGCCCTCCCGAATATCTTCCGCCATCTGATCAAGAGGCCGACCAAGCGAATGATTAGCCAGATAGATGCGATCGTTCGCAAGGGTGCGGGAGAAAAGCGGCGCAATATGCCGCTGCATGGCCTCTTCATGCAACGGTTCCGATGAGAGCTGAGACACTGCTTCCTGAATCAGACAACTCATCGCTGCTTCAATCCTGTGCGCACAGCGAACAACTCAGGAAAGAATGTCAGACTGAGGGCCTGCCTCAAAAAGCCTACGCCGGAAGAGCCACCCGTTCCCGGACGGAAGCCGATGATGCGCTCCACGGTCTTCATATGCTGGAAACGCCACACCTGGAAGCGGTGATCCAGATCCACCAGCCCCTCGGCGAGCTCGTAGAGATCCCAGTCCTTCTGTGCGTTGTGGTAGACACCCAGCCACGCCGCGGCCACCGCCTTGTTCGGCACATACGGCTCGGTGAAATCGCGGTCGCGCACTTCGACGGGCACCCCGTAGCCCCGTCGACTCAGCAGGCGCAGTGCTTCATCGTAGAGACTGGGCGCGTGCAGCCTGCGGTTCAGACGTGCGTAGTCTTCCGGATCACGCTGATGCACACGCACCATTTCCGCATTCTTGTTGCCCAGTCCGAATTCCAGCAGCCGGTATTGCGCGGACTGGAACCCGGAGGATCTGCCCAGCACATT
>JAATFH010000194.1 GCA_015655315.1 Terriglobales bacterium | reverse complement strand
CAGCAATCCAGGGTACGGACAAGGTGCGGAAGGATACTTCAAGCGGTTCGGAGCCGCCTATACGGATACTTTCGACGGCAATTTATGGGGAAATGCAATCCTGACATCATTGCTGCATGAAGACCCGAGGTATTTTCGCAAGGGAACAGGAAGCACCGGAAGCCGCATGCTCCACGCCGCGATCTCGACAATCTGGTGCCGCCGGGACAACGGAAGCTGGGGGCCGAACTACGCGAATGTTTCAGGAAATCTTATTTCCGGCGCGATTTCCAACGTCTATTACCCGGAATCGGATCGCGGCGCCGGACTGGTATTTACCAACGCTTTAACGGTGACGGCCGAAGGAGCGATTGGCGCACAATTGCTCGAATTCTGGCCCGACATTTCGCGCAAATTCATTCACAAGAAAAATCACGGGACGACGATGGTAGACCAGCCTGCGAGCCCTATCCACTAAATCAGTTTCAGGCCATAACCGCATTTCAATTTCGCCTCCGCTGTGCAGATGCGGTAGCGTTATCATTCAATTGATATTCGACCATGACCGATCTGACGCGCAAGATACTTCTCTCCGCCTGCTGTTTCTTATCTTTTTTCACGGCGCAAGCTGCTTCGCATACAGTTGTTTTCTATGAGGCTGGGTTTCCCGCAGCGGATTCGCCGGCTGCGGCGGAAAGTGGCCTGCATGCGGCTTTTGCGAATGCGGAATTTGCTGATGCGCGGCAACTAGCGTCTGCACTGGAAACGCCGGAAGCGGATCTCCTGGTGATGCCCTATGGATCTGCCTATCCGGAAGCGGCATGGCCGGCGATTCTGCGGTATCTGGACCGCGGCGGCAACCTGTTGGCACTCGGCGGCAAGCCATTTACACGCGCTGCTTATGCAACTGCATCCGGCTGGCAATTACGTCAGCTCAGCGTCGCTGCGTCCTTGGAGTTGTTGATCCATGACTACCAGGAGACGCCCGGGTCCGAGTCGCTGACCTTCGAGCCGAATCATGACGTGCAGCCTGAGATCGCGGCCTTTCATTGGAAGCGGGCGTTCAGCCCTGTGCTGCGGCTCTCGGTCATTCCGAAATACAACCGCGACGGTGGCACAGGAGATGAAGATGCTGACCTGACGACGATGGCCTGGGGATCGAGAAACGGGCACAAGCTGGCTGCTCCTGTCTTCGAGATCGATCACAACTCGTATCGCTTCGTCGGTGGGCGATGGATATTTGTTGCCTGTGAACCGGATGCCGATTTCTTTTCGAACACACGGTTACTTTCTACTCTCGCGGAATTGGCGACGCGACAGAGCGATCACTTTACGGTGCGTCCACGCGTCCCTCTCTTTTTGCAGGGAGAGGCTTTGGAGCTGCGCTATGAGCAGGCAAATCCGCTCATTCCTGAGCCTGCAGGCGATCAGTTGAAGATTCGCGTCGCGGCGGAAGAGGGTGGCCAGCCTGTTGAGTTAACGGTGGCGGCAGATGCGGCGCAGCCGGTCAGGTTGCCGAACGATGTGGTCAATGGCAAAGGCTTCCACACAATCGAGACTACCCTGTTGCGTGATGGTAAACCGCTGCGGATTTATCGAAGCGGTTTTTGGATGCGGGACTGGGAATATTTGCTTTCGGGCCCGAAGCTTACCGTGGGCAGCGATTATTTCGAACTCGACGGCAAGCCATTGCCGGTTGTCGGCACGACGTACATGTCGAGCGACGTGCAGCGGCTCTATCTCATGAGACCGAATGCCTACGTCTGGAATCAGGACATGGCGCAGATTCATGGCGACGGACTGAATATGATTCGCAGCGGATTGTGGAGCGCGTGGGACCCGGAGCTCGCTCCGAATGGAGAGGTGAGCGAAGAAGCGTTGCGGACGATCGAAGCCTTTCTGATGTGTGCTCGGCATAATCATCTTCCGGTTCAATTCAATCTGTTTGCCTTTCTGCCGGAGAATCTGGGCGGGGTGAATCCGTATCTTGATCCGGTGGCGTGGAGTGCTCAGGCGCTCTATGTGAATTCGTTGACCAAACGGTTTCATGAAGTACCGTTTCTCGCCTGGGATCTGATCAATGAGCCTAGCGCGAACGGCAATCTCTGGAAAGAGCTGCCGATTGGTGATCCCTTTGAGCAGCAGGGATGGCGTAAGTGGCTTACGGCGAAGTATCCCGATCAGGCGGCATTGCTGCATGCCTGGGCTGAACCGTCGTTCGGCATTGGGCGCGACCTGCAATTACAGCCGTCGAGTACTTCGCCGGAAGTTTCGGCTCAGGATCCGTTTGCTTTGCCGAAGGCGGGCGCCTGGAACTTCGATTCGGTACGCTCGGGATTCAATCCGCTCAAGGTGTATGACTACTACCTGTTTACGCAGGACACCTTTGCCGATTGGGTGAAGCGGACGAAAGATGTCATTCGTTCGACGGGGTCGCAGCAACTGATCACCGTCGGGCAGGAGGAGTATGGCGTTGCTTCCCGGCTCTCGCCTGCGTTCTATTCTCAGCTGATCGACTTTACCGCCGACCATACCTGGTGGGACTTTGACGGCTCGCTGTGGGCGTCGCTGGCGGCGAAGTTTCCGGGCAAGCCGATGCTGATCCAGGAGACGGGCGAGCAGCGACGGTTGTTGCCGGACGATCACCTTCGTTTCTCGGCGCAGGAGGAAGGCTGGCAGCTGGAGCGCAAGATTGCACTGGCCTTTGCGCAGGGCGCGGGCGCGCTCGAATGGGTTTGGAACGTGAACAGTTACATGTCGAACGATAACGAGATTCCGATTGGGGCTGTTCGCCCGGATGGAACGGATAAGCCGGAAGCGGAAGTGCTGACGGCGTTTGCGGCTTTCGTTGCGAAGAGCCCGGCGAGTTTCACACATATTGAAGCGCCCGCGGTGACGATGGTGACTTCGAACGTGATGCAGTACAGCAATATGAACCCGTTGGCGATTGATACGCAGAAGCGCGCGTTGCGGGCGCTGTGCTACTACGACCACACGCCGATGCGCATGCTGGCTGAGAACCGCCTTTCTGAGTTAGGTCAGCCGAAGCTGGTGATTCTGCCCGCGCCGCAGGCATTGACGGATGCGGCTTGGCAGCAGCTGTTGGCCTATGTCAACAACGGTGGAACGCTGCTCGTTTCGGGGCCGGTTTCGCGTGACGAGCACTGGCAGTTTGTGGACCGGCTCACGCCGCTGGGGGTGAAGGCGCAGATCCTTCCGCTGACCGTGCGGCAATCGGAACTACGCGTGGCCGGACAGCCCGTGGTTCAGGTGAGTTTCCCGACCGTTGTGCAACAGCAGCCGATTGAGGTGCTGCGTTTTGCCGATGGCAAGTCGATCCAGGCGATTCCTCATGGCCGTGGAAAAATTCTATGGGCCGCCGCTCCAGTGGAGTTTGCCGAGGACTACGATCCGACGGCTGCTCTTTACAGCTACGCCCTGCATGATGCGGGTGTGAAGCCCTCATTGGATGGTGCGCTTTCTCCGGGTGTGCTCGCCTTTCCGACGGTGCTGGAGGACGCGGTGCTCTACAGCTTCTCGAATGAATCGCTCGACGATCAACCGGTGGATATTCGCGATGCGGTAAGCGGAGCCCATTTGAAGTTTGAACTGCCGGCGCAGCGCGGTGCGGCAATTCTGCTGGATCGCAAAAATGGCTCGGTTCTAGCTGCTTATGGGGATGCGGCGGTCGCTCAACAGGGGACTCGCCGTTAGCGACCGCCCCCGCTCTCCGATTTGTACGGAGGCCGGAGCGAGGGGCATTCCTCTCTAATACTTCACAATCTTTGAGAAGGATTGGGGATCAAGGCTGGCTCCGCCGACGAGTGCGCCGTCGATTTCGGGCTGGTTGAGCAGGGCGGTGGCGTTGTCGGGCTTTACGCTGCCTCCGTAGAGGATGCGGACGGTATCGGCGACATGGCGACCGAGGCGGCGGGCGATCTCGCTGCGGATGAGCAGATGCGCGGAGGCAGCGATTTCCGGCGTCGCGGTTTTGCCGGTTCCGATGGCCCAGACCGGCTCGTAGGCGACGACGATATTTTCCGCGTCTTCCGGAGTGACTCCGACGAGGGCAAGGGAAATCTGTTTGCGCAGGACTTCGTCCGTGTGATTGGCTTCGCGCTCGGCCAGCACTTCGCCAATGCAGACGATCGGGACAAGCTTGTACTTGAGCGCGGTGGCCAGCTTTTTATTGACCATCTCGTCGGTTTCGTTGAAGTACTGGCGGCGCTCGGAGTGTCCGATGATGATGTGTGTTACGCCGATGGCGGTGAGCATGAGAGCCGAGGTTTCGCCGGTGTAGGCGCCTTCTTCGGCGAAGTGCATGTTCTGTCCACCGACGCCGACGTTGGAACCAGCAACCGCTGGGACGAGAGCGCTCAGCGATGTGTCCGAGGGGCAGAGGACGACTTCATCGCGATCGTGGTCTTTGACCAGAGGCAGGAAGGCTTTGACGTATTCCTCGGCCTGGGCCGGGGTTTTGTACATCTTCCAGTTGGCTGCTATGAGTGGTTTGCGCATTTTTGTTTTGGGTCCTGGCTTAATTTAATGCTCCGTCATTTTGAACGAAGCGTAGCGTAGTGAAGAATCTCAGCAATGTGTATAAGACGATATTGTTTGCCAGAATGTAGACCCACGCCTTCTCTACCATCGTGAGATTCTTCGCTGCACTCGGAGTGACGATTCATGTGATCGCCGAGACAAGTCGCTCTCTACTTATTCGTTAACGCTTCTACGCCCGGCAGTTTTTTACCTTCTAGAAATTCCAGCGAAGCGCCGCCACCCGTTGAGATGTGTGTGATCTGGTCGGCTACTCCGGCTTGTTTGACTGCGGCTACGGAATCGCCACCGCCGATGATCGATGTAGCTTCGGTGTTCTTTGCCACAGCCTTGGCGATTTTCGTTGTGCCGGTGGCAAAGGCAGGCATTTCGAAGACGCCCATGGGGCCGTTCCACACGATGGTGCGGGCTTCGGCGATTTCGTCCGAGAAGAGCTTGATTGTTTCGGGGCCGATGTCGAGGGCCATCCAGTCGGCGGGGAAGGGGCCGTCGCCGGAGAAGACTTGCGTTTTGGCGTCGGGAGCAAACTTGTCGGCAAGGATGTGATCGACGGGCAGCAGGAAGCGTACGCCCTTTACTTCGGCTT
>JAATFH010000024.1 GCA_015655315.1 Terriglobales bacterium | reverse complement strand
GCAGCGTTTTGCTTCCAATGTGAATGGCGTGACCAATTTCTTTATCGGCGATTGGGAGGCTTCGGGCATCGTTACCCTTTCGTCCGGAACGTGGTTTACGGTCACGGATGCGAATGCGAATTTCGCCAACTCGGATGGCCAGCAGAGACCGGATGTAGCGCAAGGACAAAAGGCAAATGGTAAACCCTGCGTGACAGGCACCTACTTCAATACCTGCGCCTTCGCAGATCCGCAACAGGGTTCATTCGGTAATGTTGGATTGAATACTCTGCGCGGGCCAGGCGTCGAGAATTGGGATGCGTCGCTGTTAAAGACCTTCCCAATACGCGAACAGCAACGCTTTGAATTCCGCGCTGAATTCTATAACCTGCTCAATCATGCGAATTTTCTCTTCGCGGCCCCGGGACCGCAAAACGGAAACAACGCGACGGTGTTAGGCTCAACGACGTTCGGGTATGTGACGGCGGCGCGGGCACCCAGGCAGATACAGCTTGGATTGAAGTTCTACTACTGAAGCACAACTTTTTAAATTCAGGATGCCGAATGACAAACGAGATGCAAGACGTGCTCAGCGCTATGTCGAGACGTGGTTTTATCCGGCTGGGTACAATGAGTGCGATGAGTGCCGGGCTTTCGAGCGTGTCGATGGGAGAGAGCAAAACAGAAGCTGAAGAAAAGCCTTTGTCGTCGACGATGATCAACGTGCCGTTCCAGCAGGTCAATCCAAAGATCGGCATCATTGGCGTGGGCGGACGCGGTACGAATCTGCTTGAGAACCTGCTTGCTGCCGATGCACAAATCACAGCGATATGTGATGTTGTGCAGGAAAAAGCGACGCACGCACAATCACTCGTCGAAAAAACCGGGCAGAAGCCTCCTACGCTGTATACCGACGGATATCATGCATACGAAGCGCTGGTTGCGCGCGAAGATCTCGATCTTGTGCTGATTGCCACCCCATGGAATTGGCATGTAGAGATGGCTGTTGCGGCCATGAAGCACGGCAAGCATGCGGCTGTGGAAGTGCCTTCTGCAACGACGATCGAAGACTGCTGGAAGCTGGTCGATACATCGGAGCAGACACGCAAGCACTGCATCATGCTTGAAAACTGCTGCTACGGTTTTAATGAAACGCTCGTACTACGGATGATTCAAGCAGGGTTGTTCGGCGATCTGCTTTATGGAGAAGGCGCATACATACACGATCTGCGCGAAGAACTTTTCTCCAATAAAGGGGAGGGACTGTGGCGGCGTACCGTGCACACAGAGCGCGATGGCAATCTATATCCAACCCATGGGTTGGGACCGGTAGCGAACTATATGAGTATTCAACGCGGAGACAGGTTTGACTACATCGTATCGATGAGCACGCCGCAACGCGGACTCGATGCCTATCGCGCGGCGCATATGTCGCAATCCGATCCCAGGTGGGCGGAGCGCTATGTTACCGGCGATATGAATACATCGCTCATCAAGACCGCGAAGGGACTGACGATAACCCTGAAGCACGATGTGTCGAATCCGCATCCTTATGATCGGATCAATACCATCGCGGGTACAAAGGGCGTCTTTGCCGACTACCCTGCCCGGATTTATTTCGACGGACAGGCTGGCGGAGAGCAGTGGGGCAGTATCGACCCGTACAAGCGGTACCAACATCCTCTCTGGAAAGAAGAAGGCGCCATCGCGGCGAAAATCGGCGGTCACGGGGGCATGGATTACATCATGCTTTATCGCTTGCTGCAGTGCATGCGCCAAGGACTTGTGCCGGATATGGATGTTTATGATGCGGCGACCTGGTGTGCTCCGGCGCCTTTGAGCCTTCAATCTGTCGAAAACGGAAGCGCTCCCGTGAAATTTCCTGATTTTACACGCGGCCATTGGCAGCAGCGTTCCGCATCGCAGATCGTGACCCAGGCCGGATAAATTTCTTTGGCGGGGTATAGGCTCCGCCATTTTTCTTGCTTAGTGTGGCGGTTCGAGATGAAGCAATCCGGGCCGTGGCGTCATTCAGATTCTGTTGCGCCTGATGATAAAGAAAACTCATCCTCCGTCTCGTGAGTTGTTTTCTCAAAGACAGAGCACTGAGCTTTTGCCCGCCGTATTTTGGAAGATGAAATCTATGGCGTCTTTGGAGCGCACGCCTCGGCATAAGGCTCCAGTGCTTGAACGATCCGGTCCAGGACGAAAGCTTCCGGGCGTAGTGACGGCAGTGCGAGGCGAAGGCGTCGATATTGTTCCGGCAGATACGCGCTGATGAGGGTTTCGGAAATAGTCCGCGCTGACAGGTTCGCCATCAGCCTTTCTACTGCCTGCTGCACGCTCGGATCGGTCCAGTAATAACGCATGCGGTCGCTGTAGCTGAAGCGTCGCAGCAGACGTTGCTCCTCTTCTGTTCCTTCATAATGTTTTATCCAGTCCTCAGGCTTGCGACGCATCGCCTCCTCGACGACATCGGGGAGATGCGAACAGGCGTCGTGCGGAAACAGATCTGCTTCGATTGCAGCAAGAGCAAACAAGGCTTCGCGCATGGCAAACGTGAGTGCAGGCCCTACTTTGAGGATCGCGAAGCCATCGCGTACAAGATCTTTGTACGCCGACGGAACCTGATAATCGGTGGAATGGGCTTCGAAGATTAGAGGTCCTTGCTGGTCAAGCAAGGTGGCGAGACGTGCTGCCTTCGCGGGTTGATAAAAGACAACCGAATCGTGATTGAACTCGACACCCGGTTGCACTACCAGGCCAACAACGCGGGGCCACACATCGTCCAACCCGTGTTCTGCGAAGACTTGCTGATGAATGCGTAGCGTCTTCGACGCTGCTTCTTTTGTCGTTACCTGGAGATGTCCGAGATCCTCGACTGCGCCCCCTGGAGTGGGGACCTCGGTTCCAATAATGTAAAGAAGCGTATGGCCTGATGTAGCCTTTTCAGCTGCAAGGCAGAGACGAGCCGCGCGTTCTGCTACAACTGCGTCGGACAGCGATGTGGGATCATCGGCGCACGGCATGCTTGCATCAAGGTGAAGTTTGGTGAATCCAGCCGCGGCATACGCGGCAACCATAACCTCGCCACGCTCCATCGCCTCGGTGGCCGGGAGTTGGCGCCACGGATTGGGTCCAAGGTGGTCGCCGCCAAGAATCAGCCTGCTTTCCGGGAAACCTTCCTGCTTCGCGAGGTCGCGAACAAAAAGGCGGAAGTCGACGGGCTGCATGCCTGTGTAGCCGCCGAACTGATTGACTTGATTTGATGTCGCCTCAATCAGCAGGGAACCGCCGCTTGCTTTCGCCTGCTGCATGGACGCCCGGATGACATACGGATGCGCAGAGCAAACGGAATAAATGCCACGCCTTGCAGACGGGTTTTTCCTGTTCGCAAGCAGTTGTTGAAGTTCTTCGGACATTTCGATATCCCTGAGCGGTCTGACTACTGTTCTACGATGTTCTCGATGAGTGAAGGTGTCTGCCGGAGGAACTCGCGAATCAGCTTCGGATCACGAAAGGCCTCAGTACCTCCTGTACGCAGGGTGGAAAGCGCGGCTGTTGCGTTTCCTGCTGCCCCGCATTCTTCCAACGGAAGACCAGCGAGATAACTCTTTAGAAATCCCGTGTTGAAACTATCACCGGCGCCGATCGTGTCCACCGGTTCCACCTGCAACCCAGGGACGACCCAGCGGGATTGTCCTTTTTGTACGATGCAACCGCGGCTGCCGCACTTTACTGCCACGATCGGCACCTGCCGTGCGAGTGAGTTGATGGCAGTGTCGAGATCGTCGGCGCGGGCAATGCGTTTCGCCTCGTCTTCGTTGGGCAACAGTACGTCGACCAACTGAAGCATCTGTCCCAGAGGCTCGCCCCAGGTATCGTCTGGATCGTCATTTGTATCGAGAGATAGAGTGAGTCCCCGCTGCTTCATCTCATGGCACAGACGCGGAAGATCTCCTTGCAAACCTTTCAGAAGAAACAGGGAAGAGACGTGGAAATGCCGGCTGGATGAGACGAATGACAGATCGATGTCATGGATGTTCATCTTTTGCATGACGCCCATATAAGTAAGGATGTGACGCGTCTTGCCATGGTGGAGTAAAACGGTGACTCCAGTCTGTTCGTCGGTTGCAGGTATGCCATGAGAAACACACACATGCATCGCCTCCAGCCTCTGGAGGGCGATCTCTCCTAAAGGATCGGAGCCTGTCTTTGTAGCGAAGCCCACTTTCAGGCCGAGGGCTCCGAGATTGTGGGCGAGGATTGCCGAAGAACTGCCCAGCGTAAGCGAGAATCGATCTGCGATCAATTCTCGTTCTAAAGGCATCTGCTCAGGCAGGCCATAGAGGACCAGGTCGAGGTTGATCTCTCCAGCAATGGTGATGTCAAAGCGGCTCATGAACTTTCTTAGATCGTAACAACCCTGCTGAGATTCCTGGGATGATCAGGGTTAAGACCTTTCTCTAACCCGCGGTAGCTGCCGAGCAGTTGCCCCCAAACCACATACATTACCAGACGCGCCAACTCGGGCACGGGGAGATTCAACTCGATCAGAAGGTCGGCCTGCTTGCGCAATAGTTCGTCGGCTGTGTTCGTTACCACGAAGATCTGCGATCCCAATTCCTTCATCTCGAGTAGAACGGCGGACTCTGCGTCATAACCGGATTCCGAAATTAAGCCACCAATGAGTGTAGCTGGGCCGGCGATTGACTTGGGTCCGTGCCGAAACTCCAGCGTATGGAAAAACTGCGCAAAGGTCGAGGATGACTCCATGACCTTGAGCGCTGATTCCGAAGCAATGGGGTAGAGAGGCCCCTGGCCCAACACAGCGATATCTTCGAATGGCTGCTGCGCCAACTCAGCAACTTGCTCATCATATGTATCCAGCAGGCGGTCAAGGTGCTTTGGCAACTGTTGCAGTGCTTCCATGAAGCCGTGATTGCTGGCCAACGCAGCACCCAGGTATTGCAGGCCGAGAAGCATGGAGGTGAAAGAGGAGGTCATGACAGTGCTTTCTTCCTCGACGCGCATTTTGAGCACAAAATCCGTCATGCTTACCAATTCGCGGCCATCGCATGTGACGGCGAGGAAGGGAACCTGTTGCGCTCGCAAAATCTCTGCGACCTGCAGTACCTCAGACGTGTGACCGGAACGGGAGATCAGAACCGGATAGTAGGATTTCGCGCCCCGGGGAAAGACAAGCTCAGGACTGAGCAGTACTTCCGAAGCCGGGACTGCACGTGTACCTGTGTTCAGCAACGATGTGAAGCTGAAAGCAGCTGCCTGGGCGAGATAGAAGCTCGTGCCGCAGCCGATAAAGACCCACTCTACCTCGAGGGGAGAATGACCGTCCGCAAGACGTCGCAGATCGGCGGCCTGGAGATCATTCAGACACTGCTGCCACACGGCAGGCTGCGACTTGATCTCTACCAGGGTTTTCACGTCATTGCGCATACACCGAAAATCCTCCCAGATTTTACAAGCCGTAGACTGGCTTCTCAGAAGAGCTGCACGAACTGTGCCAGTATAGCATCGTGGATGTTTCTATCGAAACATTTCGTAATTTATAAAAAGTAGATAAAACTCTGCGTTTTGGGACAAAAATCTAGTAATCGCAATCAGGTTCGTAATACAGCCGAGTGCTCCGGATTTCGAGCCCGAAGGGCTGTATTTATGGTATTTACAAGATTGTTTACCTCGACACAATCATGTGAGCTTTGAAAATTAAAAAGTGGATGAAATATCTTGACGCAAATGCTAAAAGACAATAAAAGATCGATTACGACGAAAAACGAAATATATGAGACGGTACGGATTCCCTTTGGGGGCAGCCTCCCAACCGGCACTCTCCAAGTTCATTTTTGAGTGAGCTTCCTGCCCCTTTTATCGATCGTCTTCGCGGTCTTGTTCTTTGTTGCGAAGGCTAGTAACGGTGGAGAACACATGGCGAAGCAACGGATAAAGTGGAGTCTTCTGGTGATCGTAGTTGCTACGCTCAGCCAGTGTGGACATTTCTGTTTATGCGCTCAAGACGCGTCGTCTCCGGCAGTAAGCGCCGGGTTCAGCGATAAGGAGCTGCAGCAGTTCGCCTCGTTGCAGCCCATCGACAGTCATACGCACATCTACCAATACAGTCCTGTCTACATTGCGCTGCTAGAAAAGTTGCACATGCACACGCTGGACATCATGGTCGTATCCGACAACGCTGATCCCGAGCGAAAGGACCTGTCCAAAGAGAGCCAGGATGTTTTCGAGCTGGTCCGCAAGAGTGATCGCCGCGTATTTGCCTGTACGACCTTCGATGCGTACCGTTTCAAAGAGCCTGATTTCGTTGCGAGCGCCCTTGCCAATATCAATCATGCATTCGACGAAG
>JAATFH010000366.1 GCA_015655315.1 Terriglobales bacterium | reverse complement strand
TTGCCAGCACTGCACTGGCAGGCCACCTGGGTGTCGCACCAGCATCGGTGACGAACATGCTGCAAAAACTGGCGGCGTTGCCGACGCCGTTTGTGGAATATGAGAGGCATCGGGGAGTCAGCTTATCTGCAGCCGGAAGGCGACGCGCCCTGGAGATAATACGTCATCATCGGCTGATTGAAACATTTCTCTACGAGGTCCTGGACTATCCCATCGAGGAAGTCCATGAAGAGGCAGAGCGCCTTGAGCACTTCATCTCTGAACGGCTCGAGGAGCGCATCGCTGCCAAGCTCGGATACCCGGCTTTTGACCCTCACGGTCACTCCATTCCAGCAATGGACGGCCGCATGCCTACGCCGACTTCGCTTCCCTTGACGGAGGTTCAGACAGAAGGGAGATTTGTCGTGGACAGCGTCTCCGATTGGGACGCTTCCATACTCAGGCGTGTTAAAGCTCATGGAATCGCGCCAGGAGCTTATCTTTCCGCAAAGGAGAGAACCCCGAATGGAGATCAAGTTATAAGCATTGGGAACTCCACAAAAAAGCTACGTCTTCCCTTCGAGGTTGCGAACGCGATCAATGTTCGACCGACAAGGAGGAAATAATGGTTTGTGCCTATTGAGATCCCCGGCTGTTCCTCATTAGCTGGGGCGTAAACGCCACGGCTGAAAGAATCACATCTCCAGATGCGGTGATCCGTTGACCTCGAACGTTGATCCTGGTGCAGTGATCAAGAGTCCGATGGTATCGTTCGAGCACGTCAATGCTCTCGGCTTTTCCTCAGCACTGTGGACGATGAACGTGAGCGGAGTCATGGAAAAGCAGATCCTTCGACTGCGTATGACGCAAAAAGCGCGTCATACTCCGCTCAGGATGACAACCGAGGTGTTCTATATGTCGATACGACCTAGAAGTGATGCAGCTTTTCTTCGACCGGAGCTTCCACGGGACGATTCGCCTCGCGCTCCAGCGACCTGCTTACCAGATCGCGTGAACCAAGCCCCACCGCCAGTGCCAGTGCCAATACAATTCCGCCGAAGAGAATGCCGAACGCAAGATCGACAATCTCACCGCCAATTGCAAGGTGATCGAGCACCATCGCAGCGGTCAGTACAAAGACCAGCCAGCGCACACCCGTAGCCAGCAATCTCGCGTATTGCAGATTAAGATTGACCGCGCTGATAAGCACGCTACGGGAAAGAAACCGGCCGATAACGGTTCCGAAAAATAACAGAATCGCAGCGCCGATGACCCTCGGAACGTAGGCAAACACATAGGCAGAGATTCCAGACTCGGTCGATGCCGCCTCAAAAGCAGAAACGCCGACAAGAACACCGATGGTTACGAATGACCAGAAGACTATCTTCGTCACCAGAATCGTCGGAGTGTGCAGTGGCGCCCACTCCGTGAGAGTGGTGGCTCCCGCACTGGTTCTCTCATCAAACTTGACCGCCATCAGTACACGCCGCACCAGCATCGCCGCCAACCAGGCAATCACCAGAAAGATGAGCAGTACGAACACAAATGCAAGAATCCCCGGCAGCAGGGTCGCGATCTTGGTAAAGACGCGCCCCATGGACTCGCGCAATGAATCTTCAATCTGTTGCCACATTACTCGTCTCCTTCATCACGGATTGAACCGGTCCGGCCATCTCCAGCGCGATACCAGATAAGGCTTGCTCTCTTCATATGCCTTTGCCAATTGTTCGAAGCGCTGCTCCGCCGCCATCGGTGATCGCGCCGCCACTTCCTGAACGTACGATGCTACCCATCCCAGATAGAGCGGCGTGAGCGCCCCCATGAGATGTCCGCGGTTGATTGTCCGCAGCCGATACGCCAACGCGAAGTCGTAGACGATGCGCGACCACAATTCGTCCGGCATACGAAAAGACTCCGGTGCGCAGCGTGCAAGTTTTTTTAATTCGAGTAAAGTGACCGGAGGCAGAACAAGCGCCCACACTTCCTGCAAATTGCGTGAGCCCAGCAGGAACGAATCGATCAGAGGTTTGGCATCGACCGTCTCTCCGTCACTTACCTGTTGTGCAATGTTGCCGGAGAGTGCCACAGGTTGCGAGTTCCGCACGCGCTGCCAGAATGGAGCATACCTTTCCATCTCCGCAAATACAGAGCCCACCAGACTCGCCAGCACCGCGCTTAATTCAAGCCCTTCTGTCTGTACGGCATGCTGCACATCGACATTTACCTGACATGTTTGATAGTTCGAGACTGCCGCTTGCGTGACAGGCCAAAGCAGCGTGCTGTCACTGTGTTCGCGGACACTGTGGTTTTCGCCCAACTGCTGAGTCATCCGGCTCGAACATCCAAAATCCTGCGCCAACGGATACCTTACGCGCTGTCCATACAAAGCGCGGGTAAGTGGAGCGAGAATGCTGTGATTCAGAAGTCCATCAAACTTTTTCGATGGATAAACCGGCACGACCAGATCGCATTGCTTTTCCTGAAGCGCTTGCGTAAACAACCGCAATCGCTCAGAGCTCAGCATTCCCACATCCCCATGGATCACGACGCATGATTTGGCTTTCAGTTCGAGAGCAAGAGCACAAATTGCTCTCTGCGCAGCCGCTGAAACTACCCAGGGAAGGCTGGTCGGATCTGAAGCAGCCATCGAATATGGCATCAACCTTGTAGAACCCGCTTGCATATCGCGGACTGCAGCTTCTTCGATACCGCTCCCAGGATAGGCGATCACAGTGCCAGAGACTTCGGCGTGCTGAAATCCGCTTTCCAGACCTTTGACATGCTGTTGCAATTCACCCGGGTTCACGGCGCTGGAAATACCGATCAGCAGATCCACGGGAGCTGCCTCTTGTATCTCGACTTTCGTCTCTTCTGCCGTGTCACTCTTTGGCATTTGGCCTTCCTTAATTTGTTATGACAACAGTGACAATATTCCCGCCAACGGAATATGAACCCAATCGGGCCGATTGTTTAGCTCGTAACCAAGCTCATAGAGAGCTTTGTCCAGTACGTATACATCAAGGACGAGTTGAAAATCCGTGTCGCTGGACGGAACTATCGAAGACCCCACAGCGCTCTCCCGATATGCACGTAAAAACTCCTGCGATACAGCTTCAACCCAAAGCCTCGCCCATGGCTCCATTTGCTGATGATCTTCCGGCCGCCGGGTCGTATGTTTAGCCAGTCCTGAAAATGCGGCGTACTGAAATGAGCGCAGCATACCCGCAACATCCTTCAGAGGCAACTGCTTTTGTCTGCGCTCCGCAAGCGTACGCGCGGGCTCTCCCTCAAAATCCAGAATGACAAAATCAGCTTTTGACCGTAACACCTGCCCGAGATGGTAGTCGCCGTGGACTCTGGAACGAACGAGCCGGGTTTTGACGTCGGTCAGTCTGCGAAAGCGTCCAACAATATCTCGCCTCTTGCTCATGACCAGACCGCCCATCTCGACGGCATTATCCTGAAGGCGGGAAAGGTTTGCCTTCAAAGCTTCCATCGTTCTCGTAGCATGGTCCGCCAACTCTTCGCTGAGCTGTCTCAGTTCATCCGGATGTAAAACTTCCGGACGAAAATCGTCCTTCGCCCGATCCGAAGGCGCCAGCGCCAGATGCATCTCGGCTGTTCTCCGTCCGAGTGTACTTGCCGCTTCCAGATAAATGCACGTGTGATTTCCCACGATAATGCCCGCAGGTTTTTTCTGGTCTTCTTCACCCAAAACAGTATGGGCACAACTTTCAAAATAGCGGCCCAGCTCTTCGAGAGTCCATTGCCATCCATCGCCTTCATTGGTCACCAGACCTTGAAGCATCGCAAGCGTCGTTGGCGACTGACCGTTCGTGGAATATTCAATCGATCCGCCGAATGGAGCAATGTTCGTAAAATTTGTATGTTCCGTAAGGAATCTCGCGATTTCCGTATCAGGATTGGGGCCGAATTCCTGCTTACGGAAACATTTCATGATCAAGCGGTCACCAAACAAGATCGACGTATTGCTTTGCTCCGCAGAGCTGCGCCGTGCAGGCATATCGCTCTTCTCATCGTGTGTCAGTTCCGGCAGCAAGCTGCTCGGTACACCGCGAATGATTCCGCCTTTGCTTGATAATGTCCCCTTTTGCGAAATCAGGGAAAGCAACGCCTGGCTGACATTTTCTCGAATGAGTGCGTCACACAACAATCCTTCACTCTTCACGCTGCGAATGGGAGCGACGATTGCATTTGCATTCGCCTCCTTCACCTGCTGCGCCGCATCTCCGTAAAGCATGGTCAGCGGGACAAAATAGTTTTCAGGATTCGCGCCATTCAACTCCACATTCACAATCGTCAGAACCGACTCTTCGTCTAACGGACACCAATCTGTGACTGTTGCAGATACAATTTGTCTCGACTTGGAACCAAACCACCGCTGCCGTTGCAGGAACTCCGGCAGGATACTGGATTTCAACACATCGCCATTCGCTCCAGTGAACAGTGCTTCCCACTCGCCTTCGCGCGCGGTCTCGAGGACCGTCGTGCGGTTTTCCGGAACAGGTTCGTCCCAGGTTGGCGGCGCAGGTTGAATCTCCAACCAGAGAAATCCGTAGGGTCCAACCGTGAGCGGATAGGGCTGCTTTGCAATAGAGGGAAATTCCACATAGCCCAGCATCTCTACAGGAACCATCCCATCGAATTCGGACAGGTCCAGCTGCACCGGCTGCGCGAAACGCGAAAGATTAGCGAGACACAACACCTGCTCGTTCCCATTCTGCCGCACGTATGCGAGGACCTTTCGATTCGCCGATGGAAGAAACTTCAACGCGCCACGCCCGAAGACCTGGAACAGCTTGCGCAAAGCAATCATGTTGCGCATCCAGTTCAGCAGAGATGAAGGGTCGCTCTGTTGAGCCTCAACATTGATCGCCTGATATCCCCAGACCGGGTCCATGACGACCGGGCTGTAGAGCTGGGCAGGGTTAGCACGAGAAAATCCAGCATTGCGATCAGCAGTCCACTGCATCGGCGTCCGCACTCCGTTGCGGTCGCCGAGATAGATGTTGTCGCCCATCCCAATCTCATCGCCGTAATAGAGAATAGGCGTGCCCGGAAAGGAAAACAGGATGCTGTTCAGCAACTCGATGCGGCGGCGGTTGTTGTCTACCAGCGGAGCCAGTCTTCGCCGTATGCCGATGTTGATGCGCATGCGCGGGTCAGCGCTATACGCCAGGTACATATAGTCGCGCTCATCATCCGTCACCATTTCGAGCGTCAGTTCATCATGGTTGCGCAGAAACAGCCCCCACTGACAGTTCTCCGGAATCTCCGGTGTCTGCGCCATAATCTCGGTGATCGGAAGACGGTCTTCCTGCCGGAGCGCCATATAAATTCGCGGCATCAGCGGAAAGTGAAATGCCATATGGCACTCATCGCCATCGCCAAAATATGGACGGACATCGGTCGGCCACTGGTTCGCTTCCGCGAGAATGACCCTGTTGCTGTAGCTATCATCCATCGCCGCACGAATCTTCTTGATGACCACATGTGTTTCCGGAAGATTTTCGCAATTCGTGCCATCGCGCTCAACAATGTAAGGAATCGCATCCAGCCGAAGCGCGTCGACGCCCATATCCAGCCAGTACCGCAGAACCGTCAATACTTCTTCCAGCACCTGTGGATTGTCATAATTCAAATCCGGCTGGTGTGAAAAAAAACGATGCCAGAAGTAAGCCTGCGCGACCGGGTCCCAGGTCCAGTTCGACTTCTCCGTATCGGTAAAAATAATGCGCGCATCTTTGTATTTCTGATCCGAATCGCTCCACACATAGAAATCACGCTCAGGCGATCCCGGTGCGGCGTGGCGTGCGCGCTGGAACCATGGATGCTGATCCGACGAGTGATTGATAACCAGCTCAATCATCACCTGCAGGCCGCGTTGATGTGCCGCATCCAAAAATGCTTTGAAGTCGGCCAGCGTTCCATAGTTCGGGTGGACCGTCATGTAATCCGCGATGTCGTAACCATCATCGCGTAATGGGGATGGGAAAAATGGCAAGAGCCATAGACAGGTAACGCCCAGATCCTGCAGATAGTCGAGCTTTTGTATCAATCCTGGAAAGTCGCCGATGCCATCGTTATTACTGTCAGAAAAAGCGCGTACGTGCAGTTCGTAAATAATTGCGTCTTTGTACCAGAGAGGATCAGTTGCGCTTCCGGCACTTTTTGATTGCTTCGGTGGAGCCATATGCGAGTTCATCTTTCCGTCCCGCTACAAGTAATAATCGAAGTCTTTTTCAGTTCGTATGCGACGCATGACACGAAAAATATGCGCTGGAATTTCAACGGGCGAAAGCTCGACATAGTTTTTCGTCCCCTGCCATAAGTAGCGCTTGTCAGCGAGCTGATCGTGTACTTGAAAAGGCTCACGCGCATCGAGTCCTAATTTACTGAAGTCCAGCTCTACCCATCCCGCCTGAACATGGAAGGGGTCAAGATTCACAACTACCAGGACTGTATTCTCGCACTCGGCACTTCTCTTGCTGTAACAAATCAGATATGGATTATCGACCGGGTGAAAGGTCAGTTCGTAATTCGTCTGTAGTGCGGCATTCTCACGCCGTGCTCGATTCACCGCCGTAATCAAAGGCGCCAGGCTTTTTTGACTATCGATATCCCATGCTTTCAATTCATATTTTTCCGAGTTCAGATACTCTTCGCTGCCCGGCTTTGTCGGGACGTTTTCCAGCAACTCGTACGCTGGACCATAAATACCATAGTTCGTCCCCAGCGTAGCCGCCAAAACTACCCTGGATATAAAAGCGGGTCTACCGCCAATCTGCAGCTGTTCCGGAAGAATATCGGGTGTATTCGGCCAGAAGTTAGGCCGAAAGTATTCTTTGACATCCGTGCCGAATAGCTGATCCATGTACTCCGTGAGCTCCTGCTTGGTATTGCGCCACGTAAAGTATGTGTACGACTGCGAAAATCCCACCTTGGCCAACCGCTCCATCACACGCGGACGAGTGAACGCTTCCGCCAGAAACAGCACATCCTCATAATCGCGCTTGATTTCAGCAATGCACCACTCCCAGAACGGAAATGCTTTCGTGTGCGGATTATCGACGCGAAAAATGCGGACGCCCTGCTCGATCCAGAAGACAAATACACCTTTGAGCGCATCCCACAAGGCCGCCCAGTCTTCGCTCTCGAAATCGAGAGGATAGATATCCTGATACTTCTTGGGAGGATTTTCCGCATATTGAATCGAGCCATCGGCGCGGTGCCTGAACCACTGCGGATGCGCTTTCACCCACGGATGATCGGGCGAGCATTGAAAGGCAATATCGAGAGCGATTTCGAGACCGAAGCGTTTTGCCTCCGCGGAGAAATGCTGGAAACCCGCGAGCGTCCCCAGTTCCGGGTGGATCGCGGTATGGCCACCCGCTTCCGATCCGATCGCCCAGGGGCTTCCCACATCACCGGCTTCTGCCGTGACGGAATTATTTTTGCCCTTGCGAAAGCTGTGTCCGATGGGGTGAATGGGAGGCAGGTACAGAACATCGAAGCCCATGCCGGCTATGTTTTTTAAGCGGGACTCGGCGTCCTTGAATGTTCCATGTTTTCCTGGAATCGCGGCGGATCGCGGGAACATCTCGTACCAGCTGGAAAATCGTGCGCGCGTTGGATCAACAACAACACGAAGTTCTCTCTCGTACCGCGTTTCAAATGCAGTATCGGCGTGGCGCTCCATCATCTCGGCAAGATCGGCATCCAGTGCCAATACTTTGGTGTCCTCCGCATGGCACCGGGTACGCAAGGTTTGCGCCCAATCGGCCAGTTGGACGGCATCTTTGCCCTCGGCGTGCCGCGCAGCCTGCTCCACCAGCTTGCCGCCCGTCTGCAGGTCCAGACTCACGTCCTGACCAGCTTCGAGCCGTTTCAGCAAATCACTTCGCCAGGTTCCAAAGTGATCGACCCTTCCTGCGACGGTGTAGAAATAATTTCCCAGCTTGTCGGCTTGGAACGCAGCCCGCCAGCGGTCGTTCCCCAGCGGCTCCATTTTCACACGATGCAGCGTATCGTCGCCTTCGTGCCGGAACAGGAGATAACACGCGACTTTATCGTGCCCATCTGCAAATACGTCAGCTTCCACGCGGACGGCATCGCCGATAATGCGCTTGGCCGGGAAGCGTCCTGCGTCGATCTCAGGATCAACGCCTTCGATGACAACCCGTTTTCTTCCATCCGCTGGTTTCGTCATGAACAAACCGTCTTGCCAAATTGAGCATATACCTACCCTCGCATGCCGGAGGATGGCAAAGGCTTACTTCTAACAAGATGCCTGTTCAAGAGAATACGTTCGTTGCGATATGAGGAATTACCCAATGAAGGGGCGCGTAAGGGGCAGCCTGTGGAGGCAGGCGATAGCATCCACAGGCACGAGTGCAACTATCTGCAAATTTCAGGAAGGATCGGCCATGGGCCAATCCGATTCGCCTGTTAATTTTCCAGCAGACTCGGTTCCTCAGGAGAACGCAGACGCACCAGACGGTCAATCGTATAGGGTGCCCGCTGCGACGCCGTGTGATAATGCCGCACCTGAAGCTCGCCGAGTAACCCGATGGCCAGCATTTGAATGCCTGCCAGAATCAACACCCCCGCAATTACAAAGAGAGGCCCGTGCTGGTCCATCACATGCTGGCGCGTAAAGATTTTCAGCAAAAGCAGGAAGAATGAAATCACGCCCCCGCCCAGAATGCTCAACGAGCCGAAGCTGCCGAAGAAGTGCAGCGGGCGCGTCATTTATTTCAACAGGAAACGGATCGTCAGCAGATCGAAAAAGACACGGAAGGTACGGCCGATGCCGTAATGCGACTTCCCTCTCTCCCGATTGACGTTCTTGATTGGGATTTCACAGATGCTCGCCCCATACCAGGAGGCCAAAGCGGGGATGAAGCGATGCATTTCGCCATAGAGCGGAATATTGTGGATCACCTCGCGGCGATAGGCCTTGAATGTCGTTCCAAAGTCATGAATATCCACGCCCGAGAGCTTTGCCATCAGCCAGTTAGCGCAGCGCGAAGGAATTCGGCGCATGACAAAGTTGTCGATACGCTCCTTGCGCCAGCCGCTCACGACGTCGTAACCCTCTTCCAGCTTTGCGAGGAAGTTGGGGATCTCATTGGGATCGTGCTGCAAGTCGCCGTCCATGGCCAGAATGAACTCGCCCTGGGCATGATCGAATCCCGCTGCCAGCGCCGAGGTCTGGCCGAAATTGCGGCGCAGTTTCACCACCAGAACGCGGCTGTCGACAGCTGCAATCTCTTCCAGCAGCTTGTAAGTGCGGTCGCTTGACCCGTCATCCACAAAGACCAGCTCAAAGCTGTCACCCACCTGCTCCATCACCGCTTTCAGGCGGTCATACAGAGCGGTTACATTGTCTTCTTCGTTGTGGAAAGGGACGACGATGGAATACTTGGGCATATCCTTTGATTATAGACTTTTGGGACCCGAAAACGGCCTAAAATACCTCAAAAGCGAATCTTCTGCTGAACCTGTCACTACTGACACCATGCTGTCAGCAGCCCTCCCGTACTCTCCTCTTGCAGTCGATTTCACCTTCAAAGAGGACACTATGCCGACCGCCCAGGAAACCGTTACCTCCACCATCACATGGTTTGAGATTCCAGCTGCTGACTTCGCCCGCGCTATCCAGTTCTACGAAACGATTTTCGGCGCGGCTTTGATCCACCAGGCCGCGTGGCCCAATCTCGCCATCTTTCCCTACGAGAAACCCGGCATATCCGGCGCTATCGCACACGGCGATGGCTTTAAGCCATCCGGTGACGGCGTCGTCATCTACCTCAATTGCGACGGCAAATTCGATGCCGTCCTCAACCGCGTCGAGAGCGCGGGCGGGTCGATCGTCGAGCCGAAAAACCATCTGCCGGGTGTGGGCTGGGTCGCGCAGATCCGTGACAGCGAAGGCAACCGTATCGGACTGCATGCGGCAGCTTAGAGCCGAAAGTCGACGCAAAAGCTCTAAGATAATCCCGTATGCGTCGCGCCGACCGGCTCTTTCGAATTGTTCAGCTGCTGCGCTCCGGGCGGCTGCAAACCGCACGCCATCTGGCCGAAAAGCTGCAGGTATCTCCTCGCACCATCTATCGCGATGTGCAGGACCTGCAGCTTTCCGGCGTACCTATTACAGGCGAAGCGGGTGTCGGCTACACGCTTCGCCGCGATTTCGATATTCCACCGCTGATGTTTGATCGCGAAGAGATTACCGCGCTCGTCCTGGGCGCACGCATGGTGCAGGCCTGGGGCGGCACGCAGCTCACAGAGGCGGCAAATCGCGCTCTGCGCAAGATCGAGGCCGTGCTCCCCACTGATTTGCGCGAGCGCATCGACGAGGTGTTGCTCTACGCGCCTGGCTTTCGCGTCTCCGCGGAGCTTCGCTCGAAACTCGATGCCTTGCATGCCGCAGCACAGGAGCGGCACGTCGTCCTCATCGCCTATGCCCGCGAAGACGGCCAGCAAAGCGTGCGCCGCGTGCATCCGCTGGCGCTTTTCTTCTGGGGAGGCACCTGGACACTCGCCGCATGGTGCGAACTGCGCGACAACTTCCGCAGCTTCCGCATAGACAGAATGGAGCATCTGGAGGGCCTTGAAGAGGTCTTCATCCCCAAGGCCGGCCAGATGCTCTCTGATTTTCTGCGGTATGTTCGAGATGAGCGCAACCGCAGCGATTGAATTCCGGCGCTAGAAGCTGAGCTTGAGACTCAACTGCACCTGCCGGGGCGGGTAGGCGCTCGAGATCGTTCCGAAGTTAGCATTCGAAAGATTCGTATTCAGCGTGTTGAAATTGGTTCGGTTCAACGCGTTGAAGAAATCTCCCTGAAATTTCAGGTTGAAGCGCTCAGTCAGCAGGAAATTCTTGCCCAGCGATGCGTCAAACAGGGCCAGCCCCGGTCCGACTACCGTGCCCGTGCCTGCCGTGCCAAAACGACCGGTCGGAGCCGCCGTGTAAGCGGCGGTATTGAACCAGTGCTGAATCGTCTGCTTGCCGGTATAAACAGAACCTCCTGTGAAGTCTGCACGTCTCGTTCCCGTGGCCGAATTACCAGTGATCGTAAAGTTCTGTCCGGATTGCAGCCTCGCAACCCCGCTCACCTGCCAGCCGCCTGCGGCGTTGCGAAGAATGGCGTTATGCCCATCGAGCTTGGGCAACTGCCATACGAATGTGCTGAAGAAAGCATTCCTGCGGTCAAACGTGGTTGCCCCATAGTTATAGTGACGAACCGTCCAGTTTTCGCTGTTGTCGCTTTCGCTCGAAGAGTCTCCGAGAGACTTGGACCAGGTGTACCCTGCGGTCATTTGCAGTGCGCCTACACGTTTCGATAAATATGCCTGGAGCGCGTTGTAGTTGGCCGCACCGTCACTGCGAATCTGCGTGATGGAGCTATACCCGGGGAACGGTACGAATGCGTTGGTCGATACGCCCGGGTTCGCGGCAACCTGGGCCAGATCGGCGTAGTTGATGTTTGGCTGCCGCAACATGTGACGGCCCTCGGTTCCCACATAAGAAAGCTCCGCCAGTAACCCCAGCGGAAACTCATGCTGCACGTTGAGGCTGTACTGCGCAATCGTCTGGCTCTTCAGGTTCGGATCGATCGCGGAGATAGTCCCAAGCGGCGCGAGTGCTGTCGATCCGCCGGTGATGTTGGACAGATTGCTGTTGCTGTACGAAGCGATCTGCAGAAAGGGTGGGATGTTTACCTGCGAAAAGATAATGTTGCCTTCCGGACGGTTGTAGAAGAGTCCAAACCCTCCGCGCACCGTTGTCTTGTCATCGGGCGCGTAGGCAAACCCAACTCTCGGCCCAAAATTATTAGGGGAATCGTAAAAGCCGCGCGGCGCTCCGGCAGGAATGACCGAATAGAGCGGCCCGTTGGCTCCCGGCACGCGGAATGCCTGATCCTTCGGAATTCCGCTGCCCGCACGAACAAGCCCGTTATACGGATTTCCCGATCCAGCTACGATCAAGCCTTTGCTGTCGTGCGTAATCTGCACGGCCTGCGTTGGATCGTAATGCGCGGGATCGAAGTTCGCCATGTTGTTTGCCTGTGTGTAGAAGGCCTGAATGAATTGCCAGCGCACGCCAAGATCGAGGCTGAGCTTCGAAGTCACTCTCCATGTGTCCTGCACAAAAGCCTCCGGCTGCCAGAAGCGGAAGAAACCGGTAGGATCGGCGCTCGCTTCTGAATATGAAGCGAAATTGCCCAGAAGCGCGTCGGCAAAAGCGTTGCCAGTCGTGTTCGGATTGTTGCTGGAATTGAACGACACATTGCCGGTGTAGTTCGAGCGCCCGTTCTGATCCACTCTGTCGCGGATGAGCACGAAGCCGGCGCGCAAGACATGCCGCCCGTGCGTCCAGGAGATCGTGTCCGCCAATTGAATATCCGTCGTTGGAGACGCGAGAGCAAAATTCGGCCCCTGGAAGGATGCAAAGCCTACGATAGATGCCTGGAAAATGCCGTTCGGATATTCCGCACCACCAAAGAGCAGTGGGTATTGGAAGCCGTACGTGCTGCGCTCCCAGGCCGTGCCGTATGGAATGATGTGCTGTGAAACCCAGCCGAAGTTCACCCGCGCTTCATTGACAAAGTTGGGAGTCGGTATCCAGGTTTCGGCGACGAGAATGCTTTCTCCCGGACGATTTCGAGTGGTAGGCGTCGTGGGCAGATTCGAGCTGGAAAAAGTCCCGAAGGGATCGATCAGGCTGTTGTAGTCCTGTATCCAACGGCCATAAGCGAAGTTCTTGGGACTGAACGCATAGTCTACGCGCACAATGTCTTCGCGATAGTTCAGCGGATTCAATGGCTCCAGCGTAAGGTTGTTCGCCACATTGGCGTCGTTGAACGCAGCCCCTGTTTGCGCCATCAGATGATACACATTCGCAATCGCCCGTCCGTCAGGCGTAATCATCGACGAGATATTGTTGCCGGGAATCGGAGTTTTTGTCCCCGGATAAAACAATGGCTTCCCGAGCGCGCTGAAATCGCCGTTCTGGAACGCCGTGTCCGGAATCGTCTGCTGCTGTGTCGTCTGGTTCTGGCGCAGCCTCTTCCACTCTTCACCGACAAAGAAGAACAGCTTGTTGCGGATAAGAGGTCCACCAAATGTGTAGCCAAAGTCATTGAACTTCAACGCCGTCTTACTGGGAGCAAAGTAGTTCGTGGCATCCAGAGAGTTATTCCGGAAGTACTCGAATACCGAACCATGGAACTGATTCGTGCCGTTCTTGGTTACGATATTGAACGCGGGCCCGGACATGCGTCCGTACTCAGCCGAGGAATTCGATGTCTGCAGTTTTACCTCGTTGATGAACTCCGCGCCCACATTGTTCATCAGGCTGGTGTTACTTCCCGCCACCATGTTGAAGGCCCCGTCCACTGTCAGGTTATTGCTGTCGGGACGGTTTCCATTGAGTGTCTGGTTGTTCGCAGCCAGACTTGTCGTAACGCTGAACTGATCCGGGTTGGTGACGATGGCTCCCGGCACCAGCGTCATCAACTGAATGTAGTTGCGGCCGTTGAGCGGGAGATTTCCTACCTGCTTCGTATCGATAACGCGGGATAACTCGCCCGATGTTGTATTGAGGCCCTCGGTATTCGTTCCCTGCACTTCAACTGTCTGACTCGTACTGCCTACGTTGAGAGTAAAGTCAGAAGTCAATCGTCCATCGGCTACAAGGGAAAGTCCGTTGCGCGTCGTCTTGTTAAAACCAGACTGGTTGATTTCGACGCTGTAGATTCCGATCGGCAGTTCTGTGAAGACATAAAATCCCTGCGAATCGGTCACTGTTTGACGCGTTAATTGCGTATCGGTGTTGCGTACCGTAACCTGAGCGCCAGTGAGAACCGAGCCATCCGGCGCAGAAACAGTACCCGATATTCTTCCGAAGCTAGTCTGCCCAATTACGGATATGGATGCGCAGAGAAATACCGCGCAGATTGCTAAGATTCGGATGAGCCTCGCTCTTTCAAGCACAAGCTCTGAAGTTAAGTTGTATATTTTCCATCTAAGATTTCGCATTTGCGTACTACCTCTCCGGTAATTGCAAACAGGCAGTATCTCAAAACAGACTGCTGTTTGCTGACTTGCCTGTACTGTTCACGGAAGCCTGAATGCCTGCATGCTTTCGCATCGCAAACATGACCTGCCGTGTGAGCTTCTATCGCTCCTCAGCAGTAAGTACAGGTCAGCAAAAATGACTGTCAATGAGTGAGCTGGGTAGTTATCCCGCTAGGTGGTACGGCCCTGCGTTTTCGGGGATAGCGGTTCTTATAGCGGTACTCGGGGAAGATAGAGAGTAAATTTTCTGAAATAGCTTCGGCTCTGATACTGCGTTGCCTCGCGCAAATAACTCAGCTAACTTATTCCATGCGAGGAGAAAGAAAAATGCGTCGACTTATCTGGGTGACCGCGGCATTCATGGGCATACTGACACTCACGGCAACAGCCTTCGCGTCAAAAGAAGAAACCGATCTTTTCGCCGCGCGTGAGGCCGTCTGGCGCAGCTGGTTCGCAGGCGATATTCAGACGCTCGAAAAGCTAGTTCCGCAAGGCACTCTCGCCATCAACGCCGGTGAAGAAAAATGGCAGAACCAGGCCGAGATATTTGAGGAGTCGAAGCAATTTCACGCTACCGGCGCAAGGCTGATCCGGCTGGAGTTTCCGCGCACTGAGATACAGCGCTTCGGCAATGTCGCTATTCTCTACAGTAAATATCAGTATGAAATCGAATCCAGCGGCAAGCGTTCGATCCGTTCAGGACGAGCCACCGAAGTCTTCCTGCTTACCCACGGACAATGGACCAACCCGGGATGGCACACGGACACCGAGCAGTAATCTTCGTCCGCTGATTACAGCTTCGCGATCTCCTCAACCGCAACGCGCGCAGCCACTTCGCACGCTGCGCGATCCACATCGTGGTGCGTGACAAAGCGAACAGAATTATTCCCCACCACACTGCAAAGCACGCCGCGATGCTTGAGGCGCTGCACCAATTCTTCCGCTTTTCCTGCTTCCTTCATGCGGAAGATGACAATATTCGTCTGCACCGTCAGCAGATCGAGTTCGATCTGCTGCAGTCCGGACAGTTGTTCTGCAATGTATCGTGCATTCGCATGGTCTTCCGCCAGGCGCTTCGGCATCTCTTCCAGCGCAATTAATCCGGCTGCAGCCAGAATGCCTGCCTGGCGCATGCCGCCACCCAGAGCTTTGCGCACCATGCGGGCGCGTTCGATGAGCTTACGAGTGCCCACAACCATCGACCCGACCGGCGCGCACAATCCCTTCGAGAGGCAGAACATCACCGTATTGAATCCGCTGGTAAGCACGGCAACCGGAATATTCAACGCGACGGAGGCATTAAAAATGCGGGCGCCATCCAGGTGCAATGGAATTCCCATCTCCCGCGCACTATTCCATATTTCACCGAAGACGGTCAGCGGTGTAACCGTGCCTCCCGCCATGTTGTGCGAATTTTCGAGCGAAATCAGCCCCGTAGAAGCGTTGTTGACGCTGGGCCGCTTTACGACAGACTCGATGTGCTTCCATGTCAGGATGCCGCGTTCTGCCGTCACAGTACGAAGCTGGCATCCGGAAAAAGCCGCGGCCATGGCCATTTCCCAATCGACAATATGCGAGCGCGACTCGCATATCACTTCCTGCCCCGGCTGCGTATGCAGTCGAATCGCAATCTGATTTCCCATGGTGCCGGTCGGCACAAAAAGCGCGGCCTCGCGGCCAAAAACCCTCGCCGCACTGGCTTCCAGCAGATTTACCGTCGGATCTTCACCGTAAACATCATCGCCTACCTCGGCCGCCGCCATCGCGGTGCGCATAGCCTTCGTGGGACGGGTTACAGTGTCGCTGCGCAGATCAATCAAGCCAACTGGCTCTTGCGAGAAAACCTCTTTATGGCGCTCGGTTTCGGTGGACATATTTCTTTTTTACACCGTGACGGCTTGCGGAACTTCGACCATATCCAAAAAGCGGCCAAAGACCTCGTTTGAGAGCATTTTTCCAAGCAAAGTGAGCGAAATTTGATGGTTATGGACGGCGAGGAGGCCGTCCGCAGCCAGTTCTTCAACAATCGGCTGGTACGCGTCTGCCGCTTCCGACCCGAACTCAGCCGCGATCTTCCGCATATCCACCCCGGCATGCAAGCGAAGGCCAAGAAACCAGGCTTCTTCCAGTTCTTCCTGTCGCGTAAGCAGGTGGTGCGGTTCATCCCATCCCGGCGCGGCGAGATAGCGCTCCAGATCGTCGGTAGCGGCAAAGCGGATGGCCGCTCCACTTTCTGTACGAAGCATCGAGTGCGCGTCCACACCGGCTCCGAGATACGGCTGCCGCAACCAGTATTTATTGTTGTGAGCCGATTCCGCTCCAGCATGCGCAAAATTTGAAATTTCGTACTGAGCAAGCCCGCTCTGCGACAGTTTATCCACCGCGGCCAAATACATATCGGCAATCGAATCGTCCGAGGGCGTTGCTGGCGCATAGTAACGCGCGCCGCCACCCAGCAGCTCACGTCCTAGGCGCGATTCGTCGTCTACCTCCAGCATGTAAATGCTGGCGTGATCGACGCCCGAATCCACCAGAACAGACAGCGATTCGGCCCACGAAGCGGTTGTCTGATGCGGTAACCCAGCAATGAGGTCGGCATTGACGCGCCGCATGCCTGCCCGCTGCACGCGCTCGATATCTTCAAGGGCAATGGCTCGCGTGTGCAGGCGGCCGGTAGCCTTGGCCTCCTGATCGACGAAAGACTGTACGCCGAAGCTGATGCGGTTCACACCACATCCGAGCATGGCATCGAGCGCATCGTCGGCGAGCTGCCCCGGGGCACACTCGACCGTAATCTCGGCATCGCCCGTAACCAGAAACTGCTCGCGGATCGTGCCAAATAGCTCCCTAAGAAGATGGGGAGGCAAAAGACTTGGTGTCCCTCCACCTAGGTAAATTGTGTCGGCAGTGCGCGGTATCGATGGGAACCGTTCCCTCGCAGCCTTCAGGTCGTCCCGCACCCGCGCGATATATTGGGCCATGTAGCTCGACGGAAATACCCCCGACGCGAAGTTGCAGTACGTGCACTTCGAGCGGCAGAACGGCACGGAAATGTAAAGGCCCAGGGTATCCATACGCGCTTTCATCCTCTATTTTCTCATTGTGGGCGAAACTCCCATCACGATCCTTATGACCAGACGGCTTATCCTCAGGCGGTGGCGGGACTCCGACCGCAAGCCTTTCGCCGAAATCAATGCCGATCCCCGAGCGATGGAGTTCTTCCCTAACCTGCTGACCCGGGAGCAGAGCGACCGCGCCATCGAAAGAATCGAAGCGGGCTTCGCGCGGCATGGCTTTGGATTGTGCGCCGTCGAGCTGCAATCTGACCAGTCGTTTCTCGGCTTCATCGGTCTTTCCGTGCCAAATTTTCAGGCGTCCTTCACGCCCTGTGTAGAAATCGGCTGGCGGCTGGCCTCCCACGCATGGGGAAAGGGATTCGCAACCGAGGGCGCACAGGCTATGGCCGCCTACGCTTTCAACTCTCTGAAACTGGACTCGCTGGTATCCTTCACCGCCGAACGAAACATGCGCTCCCGCCGTGTCATGGAAAAACTAGGCATGACATTCGATCCTGCCGACGCCTTCGATCATCCGATTCTGCCGGAGGGACATCTATTAAGACGGCACGTACTCTACCGCCTTCGCGCTCAGGAGTTCGCTAACCCTTAGAATAGAAACAGGAGCGCATGGCCGAACAGGAAAAGCCGAAACAAGCCCAGCAGGAAGATGATGTCGTCGGCAAAGCCTATGACGGTCGTCTGATGCGCCGTCTTATCCGCTACTTGTACCCCTACAAGCTGGCCGCATGCGTATCTCTCGTTGCGGTCTTCATCAAGGCCGGCACCGATGTACTCGGCCCTTATCTCACCAAGGTAGCTGTCGACCGCTACATGACGACGCAGGCCGCGGCGAAGCCTTCGTGGCTCGCGCGCCATCTCAGCCCGAATGCATTTACCGGAATCACGCAGCTGGCTACGCTTTATCTCGGGTCTCTCGTCCTGGGCTACCTGCTCGACTTCGTCAAGACCTACATGATGCAGTGGACCGGCCAGAAGGTCATGTTCGACATGCGCCGCCAGATATTCCATCATCTGCAGCACATGCATATCGGGTACTTCGACCGCAACCCGGTTGGGCGGCTGGTCACACGTCTCACCAGTGATGTTGACGCACTGAACGAGATGTTCACCTCCGGCGTCTTCGATATTTTTGAAGACGTCTTCGTGCTCGCCGGAATCGTGATCATTATGCTGCGTATGAGCTGGTGGCTGGCGCTTCTCTCCTTCGCGGTGCTGCCGCTCATTCTGCTGGTCACGCGCATCTTCCGCAAGCATGTACGCGATTCCTATCGCCGCATTCGCTCCGCCATCGCCCGCATCAACTCTTACAGCCAGGAACACATCAGCGGCATGACGGTCGTGCAGCTTTTCAACCGCCAGGAGCGTTCTTTCAAGGAATTCAAGGCCGTCAATCGCCTGCACATGGACGCGTTTAAAGATGCGATCATGGCCTACGCGCTCTACTACCCCGCCGTCGAAATTCTCAGTTCCATCGCCATCGCTCTCGTCATCTGGCGCGGCGGATACGGGGTTCTGCACACGACGGTGACGCTCGGCGTGCTCGTTGCCTTCATGCAGTATGCGCAGCGCTTCTTCCGCCCTATTCAGGACCTGAGCGAGAAATACAACATCCTGCAAGCCGCCATGGCCGCCAGCGAACGCATCTTCAAGCTCCTTGATACAGCGCCCGAAATTGTCTCTCCGGCCCACCCTGTCGAGGGCAACCATTCAGGCAGCATCGAGTTTCGCAACGTCTGGTTCACCTATCAGCGGCTGAACGAAGAGCAACGCACTCGCGTCGTCCATGCGACCGCTGCCGAGTTGGGCGCAATGGACGACATCGAATGGATTCTGCGCGGCGTATCCTTCACGGTCGAAACCGATCAGACCGCAGCCATCGTAGGTCACACAGGGGCCGGGAAAACAACCATCATCAGTCTGATGATGCGCTTTTACGATATCCAGCACGGCAGCATTCTGGTCGATGGCGTCGACGTACGGGAGCACAACCTTACCAAACTGCGCCGCCGCTTCGGGGTGGTTTTGCAGGACCCGTTCCTCTTCACCGGAACGATCGCCGACAACATTCGCCTGGGCTCGGAGTGGATCTCCGACGCCCGCATCGAAGAAGCCGCCGACGAAGTCAATGTCCGTGACTTCATCCAATCCCTGCCCGGAGGCTTTTCCGCGCCGGTCCGCGAGCGTGGCAACGGCCTTTCCACGGGCCAGAAACAGCTCATCAACTTTGCCCGCGCCCTGGCGCACGACCCCAAAATTCTCATCCTCGATGAAGCGACCTCCAGCGTGGACACGGAAACCGAGATGCGCGTCCGCCTCGCACTGGAGCGCATGATCGAAGGCCGAACCTCTGTCGTGATCGCCCACCGCCTCTCCACTGTGCAGCGCGCCGATGTGATTCTGGTGATGCACAAAGGGCAATTGCGTGAGATGGGTAGCCATCAGGAATTGCTCGCTCAACGCGGCATTTATTGGAAGCTCTACCAGCTCCAATACAAGGACCAGGAACTATCTGATTCCCTTCCAATGCTCAACCCCGGTCTTGCCGTGGGGACCGACTAGCACGCATGGATCGGATTCCGGATAGGCCCAAAATCTTCATCTCCGCCGGCGAGGCCAGCGGAGAACACTATGCTGCACAACTCATCCCGGCGATCCGCAACCTTGCCCCTGACACCGAATTCTTCGGCCTCGGTGGGCAGCGCATGGAAGCCCTCGGTTTCCGCCGCATCGTCCGCGCAGAAGACGTTGCCGTCATGGGCATCACCGAGATCATCCGGCACATCCCGCGCATTTATGGCGAATATCGCAAGCTCAAGGCGAGCATCGCCAAAGAGCGGCCGGACGCAGCTATCCTCATCGATTTCCCCGATGTGAACCTTTCACTGGCTCGAACCCTGCATGAGCTGAAGATTCCGGTCATCTATTTCGTCAGCCCGCAGCTCTGGGCATGGAAGAAATACCGCATCCATCGCGTGAGACGCTATGTGGACCGCATGCTTGTCATCTTCCCCTTCGAAGAGACCTTCTACCGCGATCATGGAGTCAACGCCGCTTTCGTAGGCCATCCTTTGACCGAGGTTCCACTGCCTTCCATCCCACGAAAAGAGTTTGCTGACCAATACCACCTCGACCCGTCCAAATCATGGATAGGCCTGCTCCCCGGCAGCCGCTTCAAGGAGATTCGTCTCAATCTTCCGGAAATGATCGAAGCCGCAAGTCAACTGCACGAGCCCGTGGAATTTCTGCTGCCACTCGCACCGACGCTTACGCCGGAATACATTGCCCACGTCCGCGCTATGCTGCCCGCGTCCGGCCCCCGCATCACATTGGTCAACGATGCCCGCGCCACCCTGCATCATGCGCGCGCCAGCGTCGTAGCCAGCGGCACCGCGACCGTCGAAGCCGCTCTGATCGGCAATCCCTTCCTCGTGGTCTACCGGGTTTCTCAGTTGACGTATTCTGTTGCCAAGCGGGTAGTAAAGGTCCCGCATGTGGCTATGGCCAATCTCATTGCCGGACACGAAGTGGTTCCCGAACTGATCCAGAGCGACTTTACTGCCGCGAATGTCGTCTCACACTTGCAGAAGTTGCTGCATGACGAAGCGGCGCGCAGCAGTATGCAGGCTGACCTAAAACAGGTCGGCGCTTCCCTGCACGCGGATAAAAGCCCGGTTGAACAGGTAGCACGCATCACAGTAGAGTTAATGGGTCCGGCACGATGAAGATTCTAATGACGAGATGCTGCACCAGTTTTCGCCTTGGAGCTGCTTTTTGTGGAGCAATTCTGCTGTTCACCACGGCGGCAACTCTTTTCGCCCAGCAGAAAACGACCATCAGCATTACCGGCTACACCATCAACGCCCAACTGAGCCCGGCGGATCATAAGCTCTCCGCCACCGCGCAGGTCACCTTCACGGCGCTTTCCGATACCGACACAGCGATTTTCGAATTGCATGGCGCGCTTAAGGTAGAGAAAGTCACCGACACGGCCAACAAACCATTGAGCGGCGAACGCGGACCGAATGCGACCGTCATCATCACCCCGCCGACGCCGCTGGTCAAAGGCCAGCAGTACACCTACATCTTTACCTATGACGGCATGCTCAGCGGAGATGCAGGCAGCCCCGTCGAGGGCCTGAAACTGGCGCAGGTCGAGGATCCAGTCAGCTATCTGCTGTATGCAGGACGCTGGTTTCCGATGGTCGGATACCTGACCGATCGCTTCACCGCCGACATTCACATCACCGTGCCCGCCGGCTACCGCGTTATCGGCAGCGGCCCGACCACCTCCGGACCGGCAGCAGGCGGCGAACAGCATAACTTCCACTGGGGCAAGCCGGGATTTCCGGGCACGATTATCGCAGGCAAGTTTGATGCTCCCGTTTCTCCCGCGTCGAATATCCATGTCTACACCACCGAGGCGCACAAGCAATCGGCGCAGGATTATGGCCAGACCGCGCTGCGCGAGTTCGCCTTCTTTACAAGCAATTTTGGCGTACCCCAATCCACGCAGTTGAACGTTGTGGAATTACCCAACGACGCGGTTCCTGCGGCCTGGGCGCCCGAAATTGCGGCTGTCGCGGGATCGCGCATCGGCAACAAGAACGATTTCCGCCTGCTTGCCAACACCATCGCGCATCAATGGTGGGGCAGCGAAATCAGCCCAGCCTCGTTAAATGACGTATGGATCACCAACGGCATGTCGCGCTACGGCGAGCTGATGTATCTCGAAGACAGCGCCGGACGCAGCGCTTTGAATGCAGCCATCCAGGACGTCTCCTCCGGCGCGCTGGCTTACGACACCATTCCGCTGACCGGCGCAGGCCGTCTCGACACCTTTTCGCCACAGTTCCAGTCCATGACCCTCGAAAAAGGCGCGCTGGTCTTCCACATGCTTCGCTGGGAAGTCGGCAACGACAGCTTCTTCAAAATCCTGCGCGCCACGCTCTAGCAATTCACTGACAAATCGATCCGGACGAGCGACTTTGAAAAGCTCGCCGAAGCGCAATCGCAGCAGCAGCTCACGCCGTTTTTTGCTCAATGGCTCGACGGCACCGGCGCTCCGCAGTTCACCAACAAATATGCAGTCTACCGCCTCGGCAACAACAAGGGCTTCCGCACCATCGGGGAAATCCAGCAGGACCTCGACCTCTTCAATATGCCCGTCGAGTTGCGTATCGAAACAGACGGCAAAACGGAAATACGCCGCATCGATGTCGTAGGCTCCGACTCGCAATTCGTCGTCGATACCTTCGGCCGTCCGCGTCACATCACCATCGATCCGGACAACTGGATTCTGAAAAACTCGCCCGACATGCAGGTACGCATCCACATCCTGCGCGGCCAGCAGCTCGTGGCACAGGGCGATACCACCGGCGGTCTCGCCGAATATCAGAACGCGCTCAAAGCAAACCCGAACAGCTCACTCGCCAACTACCGCATCGGCGAAGTGCTCTTCACCCAGCGCAACTACCAGGCGGCCATCAATGCTTACCGCGACGCGCTTCGCGGCGACGGCGAGCCCAAATGGACCGAGGTATGGAGCCACATCCAGATCGGCAAGATTTTTGACGTAACCGGACAGCGCGACCGCGCCGTCCCCGAATACCGTCAGGCGGTTCAAACCAACGACAACACCCAAGGCGCACTGAACGAAGCCCGCAAATATCTGCAAACACCCTACAAACGCGACGACAACGAATAGGTGCCCGGTGCTTGCTGGCCGCCCGGGCGGACGCGACTTCGGCGCCACTCCTCCCCAGACTGTCATCCTGAGCGAAGTGCGCAGGGCACGTAGTCAAGGGACCTGCATTCCCAGGCAGCAGCACGAAAAAGGGTGCCCCATCCTGACGAAGTCAGGGTGGGAACCACGGCTATCGACCAGCCCTCACTGACCACTTGTCATTGAGGGCAAATGAAGCGTCTGCGTCCCAGCATGCAACGAGTGTTCCTTTCCAAGCCAAACCAGCGTCCCATCCAGTCCCTGAGGCAGGGTAACCGTGGCTACCCACCCCTCACCATCGCGCTTGTAATCCGTTGTGATCACGCCACCAACATGAGGCATAGAGGCCCGAATCTCATGCAGGCTGCTCAGGTGCGGCTCGATCCTCACCTTTGCAAAGCCCGGCGCATCCGGATGAATCCCCGCCACAACCGTCAGCAGGTCGTAATTCGGATGTGCGCTCCATGCATGACAATCGGACCGCGTCGGCTCCGGCTTCTCGGCCCACGTCGTCAACCCAAGCTTCAGCATGTCGTACCAAGGAGCTAACTGGCTGACGTACAAATCCGCAAGCCCGGCGTGCTCCAATGCTCGGCTCAGGTAAAAGCGAAAATAGTAGCTCATCGCCGACATTGGCGGAACGGGCCCGCCGCTGGCCACTGTTTCCTTTTCTTCCTGCGAAGCCAGAACGCGCTTCAGAATCGCTTGCTGCTCGGCACGCGGAGCGACATCCTGCCACACAGCCAGCACATTCGCCTGCTGGCTGTAGCTCTTCTTGGCCGGAGTGTCCGCATACACGCCATAGCGCGCATCCCAGTTCATCCGATTCAGCGCATCGGACGCCTTCCGCATCATGCTCTGATATGCGGCAGCACGCTCAGCACTGCCATATTGTTTCTCCAACTCTGCGGCATCGCGCAGCGCCTCGATGAACTGCACCGTTAGAAATGTCGATCCGCCATCCGCATCCTGAGGTGGAACGCCATCCTGGTAGCCGCTCGTCCAGTCGCCAAATTCCCACCACTTCACCTTGCCCATCAGACCGTCTGGACGAACCTGTGAAGCATACCAATCGATCACGCCGTGCGTGCGTGGCAGCGTCGCCCGCATCAGCGGCTCATCGTTCACATACATCCAGTAATCGTGCAGCATGTTCACCCAGAGCAGCGAAAATGGCGGAATAAACTGCGGCAGCCGCGATGGGTATCGGCTCTGCGTCAGCCCTTCCGGAATAATCGAAGACTCGATATTCGTGATCGCCTGACGTCCAAGCCTGCTGTCGCCCGTCACCGCATACGAGATCAAATCCTGAATGCGCGTGTCGCCCACATATTGCAACTGCTCCCAATAAGGAGCGTCCATGTATGTCTCGTGCGCGCAAAGCCGCGCCGTGCGCCAGCCCGTATCCCAGAGCTTCTTCAGATCGGGAATATCTCCGGCAATGCTCGCCTTCTCCACAAAGGGATACGCGTTGAACCACGCATCGAGCTTTTCCAACCGCAGCGGAGCCGACTTCGTCGTCACTTCAACTTGCAGATAGCGCCAGGTCCGCCACCACAGCGGCTGAAAAGTACGGCTGTCGCCGCCATCACTGATGAACTCGTCAGAGACCCCTTCAATATGGCGTCCGGCAGTTTCATTCCGATTGCCCTTGTCGCCATGCGTGTCATAAAGGGCCTCCGCATAGGTGAGCTTCACCTCTGCATCGCGCCCCGCACTCATCACTAATTCCGGATACGCTGTCTGCAGCACACCGTTATCCAGCAGCAAGGTTATATGCGTATTCGCGGGAATCTCCAGTGGCTGCACGGGAAACGCAGGCATGGCTGCAAGCCCGTCATAGCGGACGGGCTTGCCCGCATCCGTAAGCCGATGCTCCATCGCCGGAAGTAAATCCTGGACCATTTCCCAGTTGTTGTCGGCGTCCTCCGCCTCGCGCATGGCTGCATGGCCGACCGTCTCCGGTCCCTTCCACGAAGAGGCGTCGGAAACCGAAGATGCATCCCAATCCCAATCGGCAGCGCGGCCATCGACACGTTCGCCCGGACCCGCAGCATAATACCCGCTCACACCATTCGTGGAGGCTAGTCCGCGGCCCACTTCCTGCTTCACCTGCCAGGAATCACCAGTGTTCGCAAGCTCTTCCGCAGCCGTGTCTCCCTGCAGCATAAAGCCGGAGCGATTGCTCATCTGCGCCACCGGAGAGCGTATGCCAAAGTTCCATACCGCAGCCGCGAGAATGTTCTTCCCGGGCCGCAGCATGGGAGCGAGATCGATCGTCTCAAAGCGCCAGTGGAACAGATCCCCGCGCGCCGGCCCTTCGCCCGCATATCGTCCGTTCACGTGCAGCAGAAAGCGGTTGTCCGCACTCACATGCACCCAGAAATGTGCGGGAACTGAGGCAAGAGTCACTTCTTTCCTGAAATAAAAAATCCCGACATCTCTTTGCGGAGCGCCCGGACAGGCAATCCACTGCGCATGCCACTTACTGGCGACCAGCGCTGGATTCAGAGGTTTTGCATCCTGTGCGCCAACCACACCGGCAGAAAAAAACAACGCCACAAACAGAAATACCCGAGACATGTCGGACAGAGTAACAGAACGGCTCAGAACGAGGCTTTTGAAACTTCTAACGCTTGCCTGTGGCGAAGCGAATCGAAAACAAGGCAGACAAGAAGGCAAGCAGCAAGGCAAATGCGATCCAGCCCGCATTCACCTGTACTAACGCCTGCACCACAGCGGCTGGCAGCAACGGCCCCTGCGTCACAGCAATCGGCGTACGGGCCAGTTCAACAAAGCCCGCAATCAGCATCGCCAGCACAGCAGCCAGTGCGATAAACATCGGCAAGGCACGCAGCCACGGAAATGCAATCGGTGGAAACGGAGTCGGTTCCGAAGCTGCCGCTTCATTCCGCACGGCATCCATCACCGACATGACAAAGCCCGACGACGGCACAATCTCGTCTTGAGTCGAAAGCATACGATCCAGTTCGTCTTCCATCATGCCTCCTTCAGCCTCGGCCCTTCCAGTAGTTGCGGCAGCTTGGCGCGGAGAATCTCGCGCCCGCGAAACAGCCGCGCTTTCACTGTGCCTTCCGGTAATCCCAGACTCTTCGAAGCGGCAGGCACGTCCATCTCATGAAAATAGTACAAAACCATGGCATCGCGATACTTCGGCGGAAGCGCCATGACCGCTTTTCGCACCAGCCTGTCACGCTGGTATTCTTCAAAGTCATGAGAATGCGAACGCTTGTCCATCAACTCGGCAACGTCATCCAGGGCAACGTTCCCGGCGGGAATCCGCTTCAGCTCCGAGCGGTAAAGATTCGCGGCAACCGCAAAAAGCCATGTCGAAAACGCAGCATCTCGCCGCCAACTTGCAAGCGAACGATACACGCGCAGGAAAGCCTCCTGCGCCATCTCCTCCGCCCGTCCGCGATCATTGCAGAAGCGATAGGCCATATTCACCAGCGGCCCCTGCCAGCGGCGCACAATGCCTTCGAAAGATGAGATATCTCCCGTCAGCACCCGCTCCACATCCGCCAGATCTTCAGTCGCGCTCACGCTTCGCCGTTTCCTTGACAGAGTAAGACCTGCCGGCACAAACGGCGGTTGCATTTTCTTTTTTCAAGAAAAACGAAACCGCTCCATAAGGACCCATGTCCTACTTGGCGAAAAGGAGATTAACAAATGTACTTACCGGAAACCTTCATATTTGTTTTCTTGAGTGTGGGAGCAGCTTCCCTCTTCGGCTTTCTCGCGGTTGCATCCTGGGCGGGCGCCCGGCAGCAGGAAAGAGAAAGCTATTACAGAAACGATATGCTGAAAAAACTCGCCGAGTCCGACACGAACAGCGCTGCCGCAACGCTCGCTTATCTGCAGGAAAAGGAACGAACTGCTGCGGCAAATCGTACAGCAAAAAAGCGGGAAGGCTATCTGGTCGGCGGCTTCATCAACATTGCCATCGGCATTGCTCTCATCGTTTTCCTGAGTGCAATCGGGCATAGGCCCGAGATAGGTCTGGTGGGACTCATCCCGGGCCTGATCGGCGTCGCGCTCATCATCTCTGCATATTTGGCCGTACCTAAGAAGGCGGCTTAGCCGCCTTCTTAGGCTACTTCTACATTTTCCGTGGAGGGCTTGCGGTAGCCTTCCGTCGCAAGGTGCTTCCCCATCGCCGCATACATCGATTCATCCCGGGGCTGCCACGTTCCCAGCCCATCCACGTAGCGGTTATACATGCAAAACGCGGCAGCAATCAGCACCGTATCGTGGATTTCAAGGTCCGAAGCACCCAGATCGCGCGCATTCTGTACATCCTCAGCGGTGACGTGCTTGCCACCCTGCTGAACCTTTCCTGCGATCACAAGGAGCGCCTTCAACTTGTCGGAAATATCGGCGTGTTGAAAATCTGCCTTCACGCGCTTCACAATTTCATCGTCGCCAAGATGAGCGGCAGCCGCAGCCCCATGGCTCGTCTGACAAAAATAACAATCGTTCTGCGACGAAACATACGTCGCAATCAACTCGCGCTCGCCCGGCGCCAGACTGTTCGGCTCATGCAAAAGAATATGCGCCAGTTCGCGCATCGGCTTCGCCGTTTCCGGACGAAACGCAAACCCGCCGCTGATACCTGGCAGTCCCTCAGGAATTGCAATATGCGCCATCTTTTCTTTCTCCTTTAACGACCCGCAGTTGCGGCGGCCAGGTATTCCGTACTCACCGTTACATAGCCCTCGCGAGCTACGCGCTTTCCCCGTGCGCGGTACATCTCATCATCATGCGGCTGCACCGTCGCCAGACCATCCACATAGCGGTTATACATGCAGAACGCCGCGGCAATCAGAACCGTATCGTGAATTTCCACGTCGGTCGCACCCAGGCTGCGCGCCTGCTCCACGTCCTCAGCCGTGACGTGCTTGCCGCCCTTCTGTACTTTGCTCGCAATCAGCAGCAGCGCCTTCAGCTTGTCTGAAATATCCGCATGTTGAAAATCCGCTTTGACCCTTTTGACCAGTTCTTCATCGTCATTCAGGCTGGCCGCGGCAATCGCACCATGAATTGTCTGGCAGTAGTAGCAGTCATTCAAATACGACACATACGTCGCGATCAATTCGCGCTCGCCCGGCGTCAGCGAACTTGGACCGCGCAGCAGCACTTCCACCAATTCATTCAGCGGCTTCGCCGTCTCCGGACGAAACGCCATTGCACTGCGAATACCGAACAATCCATCGGGCAATTCAATATGAGGCATATTCAATCGTTCCTTTCAGGGAAGAGTGGTTTCGCGTCACGACGGCAAGGTTAGAGGCAAACCCCCATCTATCTACGCGCTCCATTCGCATGCCATCCTACGTGGAAAGGCACGACGCTGGCATCCACCAAAAGATTGAGACTGTTGGCTGTTATGGAAAAGACTTACTCGTAGTGCAGCGCCTCGATTGGATTCAGGTTCGCAGCCTTGATCGCGGGAATCATGCCGCTCACCATTCCGACCACGATCAGAATTCCCGTGGCGACAATTACAATCGCCGGTGAAATCAACAATCGAATATCTGCCGCCTCAGCATTCGCCGCCAGCGCGCTGTAAAAGGTGATGCGTCCTACGCCACTCGAGACAGCATAGGCCAGTGCAATCCCGATCGCGCCGCCGACTCCTGTAATCACCAGT
>JAATFH010000514.1 GCA_015655315.1 Terriglobales bacterium | reverse complement strand
TCGAAGGCCTTGAAGCCGAGGTCGCCGGGCGTGAAGTAGAACTTTTCGTAGTAGAGCGGGTCGTCGGTGATGTGCATCTTGCGGTAGAGGCCCGCGAGCGAGCCATCCTGCTGCAGGATGGCGGCGGTGTTGTGGTAAAGTCCGGCGGCGCGGCGCTCGAAGAGGGAAGCGATGACGACGACTTTTTCTTCGCGGGCAACGGCGCTGAGGCGCTCGGTGCTAGGGCCGGGGATCGGCTCGGCGAGGTCGAAGAGGGCGATGTCTTCGCGCTGGCAGAAGTATTGCGCGCGGAAGAGCTCGGGCAGGCAAACGACGTTTGCGCCTTCACGGGCGGCTTCGCGGACGCGGTCGGCGGCCTTGTCGAGGTTCGCGTCGGGGTCGGGGCTGCAGGACATCTGCACCAGACCGATTCGGTAATTTGGGTTGGATGGCATGTCAGTTCTCTTTCTTCTCTATCAACGAACCTATACATCAGTTTCGTTAGAGCAGTTTCAAAAAGCGCGGTGGTGAACTCTATATCCTGCTTTCCCACCCTGACTTCGTCAGGATGGGGCACCCTTTTTCGTGCTGCTGTCTGGTAAAAGCAGATCCTTCGCTGCTCAGGATGACAGCTCAAAAGCACGCAGAGAAAAGGCGCAGGCACCTTTGGCCCCGCGCCTCGATTGCTTCTTGCGGCTTACTGCCGCGTACATGAATTTAGATACGCTACGTGGTCTATTTTATTCAAAAATGAGAATTGCTGCTGCGATGGTCGTCGTCCAGAGGCCGCGCTTGTCGCCGATGGCGGATTGGGTGACGTTGGCGGTGCGGACGATCTTGTTCGAGATGCGGTAGGTTTCTTTCTTCTCGTCCCAGCTCTTGTCGGGGTCGAAGTCCACGTCGAGTGTCGTGGCCAGCATTTCGGCGGCCAGCTCTTCGGCGTATTCACCGGCCTGCTCCTCAGTTTCGCCGAAGCTGTGGTGCTCGCTGAGGTAGCCGTACATGTTGCGGTCGGTGGGGATGGCGACGCCGATGCTCGATGCGACGAGGCGGTGCGGCTCGCGTGTTGAATTCTCGGCAACGACGGCGAAGACGACCTCGCCGGGGTAGAGATACTTCAAGCCTTCTTTGCGGGGAACGAGCTTGGCCTGCGGAGGAAAGATGGACGAGACGCGGACGAGGTTTTGGGCTGCGATTCCGGCGTCGCGCAGAGCTAATTCAAACGAAGTGAGACGTTCTTTGTGCTTGCCAACGCCTTTGGTGAAGAACAGCCGCTTTGGGACCATGCTTTTTCCCAATTGTGGTTCCTCCAGGGTGAGAGCGTTATGACTTTAAGTTTTGATGCAGGAAAGATAATACGGCACGTTCGGGGAATTGCGTATGGCTGCGTAAAGTTTCAGAAGAAAATTCCCATGTGGGGAGTTGTGGTCTCCCACCCTTCGCTTTGCTCAGGATGGGCACCCGCTGACGAAGGCTGGAGAGAGTCATCCACAAAGTAAATAGCAAATGCTAAAAAATTAGGGCCGTAGGCGGCTGCTTGTGAGGGCACATTAGTGCAGTGAGGTTTTGCCGTGACCGATTCTCCACGCGTTCCCTACCTGTTCTGGCCGCTGGCATTTGTGCTGGCCTTCGTTCTTGCGTATGCCGTCAATGTGATCGAGAAGAACTTTTGCCAGCCGAAACAGAGGCGCTCGGCCGACTGGCGAACTAAGCTCGGGTGACGTGAGTATTCGTTTCGGCTCCCGCTCAGGGGCAGTTTTAGTGGCCCATGGCTTCTTGCGATGGCTTCTTCATCGCTGGCGGTTTGCGCATGATGAAGGGTAGCGGGATGAGGCAGGCAATGATGACGCTCAGCCACCAGAAGGCATTCATGTAGCTGAGCATGGAGGCCTGCTGCGTAAGTATCTGGTAGGCGCGACCGACCGCTGATTGTGCCGCCTGATCGGAGCCCTGGCCCAGCCTCATCAGCGATTGCTTTGTGGCATCGAGGAATTGGGCGTAGTTCTGGCTTCCTGCGCCGATATTCGCTCCCAGCGTGGACTGGTGTACCTGCTGCGTCCGTTGCAGGAAGGTGGTGAGCATGGCGGTGCCGACGCTGCCGCCAAGGTTGCGGGCGAAGTTGGAGAAGCTGGAAATCTGGTTGTTCTTGTTGAAGGGAACGCCGACGTAGTTCAGCGTGCTGATGGGGATGAAGACGAAGGCGAGCCCGCTGACCTGGAACATGCGCCAGAGAACGATGGTGCTGAAGCTCGTTTCGAGATCGAGATGCGTGAGGTTGTAGAGGCCGAGCGCCGTGATCGTATACCCGATCGATACGAGCAGGCGCGCATCCATCTTGCCGATGAGGCGGCCGGCAATGGGCATCATGATCATCATGAGAAATCCGGCGGGGGAGAGCGCCATGCCCGCGCGTTCGGCGGTGTAGCCCATGAGCACCTGCAGGAACTGCGGAATGAGCACGGTCGAGCCGAAGAGGACCATTCCGAGGACGAACTGCAGAAAGATGGCGGTGCCGAAGTTGCGGTTCCGCAGCAGCTTCAGGTCAACAATGGGGTCGGGGTGGTTCCACTCCCAGATCACGAAGGCCACCAGGGTACACATGGCGAGGATGAAAAAGGTGGTGATCTTGGTGTCGCCGAACCAGTCTTTTTCCTGGCCTTTGTCGAGGACGAATTCGAGGAAGCCGACGCCGATGGTAATAAGGCCTAGGCCCATGGTGTCCACCTTGCCGACTTTCTTGCGCTGTTCTTGAAGATACGGCGGGTCTTCGACCATGCGGTTGCTCAGGATGATGGACAGGATTCCGATGGGAATGTTGATGAAGAAAATCCAGTGCCAATTGAAGTTGTCTGTGATCCAGCCGCCGAGCGTGGGGCCGATGGCTGGCGCGACGACGACGGCCATTCCGTAGACGGCGAAGGCCTGGCCGCGCTTGCTGACAGGGAAGGTATCGGCGAGTATGGCCTGCTCGCTGGGGGCCAGGCCGCCTCCGCCTGCGCCCTGCAGAATGCGCGCAATAATCAGCATGGGCAGCGACTGGGCGATTCCGCAGAGGAATGAGCAGATGGTGAACATGACGACGCAGGTCATGTAGAAGCGTTTGCGTCCGTAACGCGTGGCCAGCCAGCCGGAGATGGGCAGAACGATGGCGCTCGAAACCAGATAGCTGGTCAGTACCCAGGTGGCTTCTTCCTGGCTGGCGCCGAGCGATCCGGCCATGTGGGGCAGGGCTACATTGGCGATGGAGGTGTCGAGGACCTCCATGAACGTGGCCAGCGTGACCGTGAGCGCAACCAGCCAGGGGTTATGCTTCGGCTTCCAATTGTGATAATCCGTATGGTCCGGCACGCCTTTACCGTTGCTTCATGGGGTGAAAATGAATTTTCACTGTGTTGACATCAGAGTAACAGCTGCGCGGGTACTTTAAGATGGCGCTTATGTACATTCATTGCTTCGCTTTTCGCTGGAAACCGGGCGTGACAGATGAACAGATCGAGCGCGCCGCGACTGAGATTCGTGCTTTTCAAGGACAGATTCCGGGCCTGCTGGAAACGTACGTGGGCCGGAATGATTCGCCCCATGGGCAGGGATATACGTTTGGCGGCGTGATGAAGTTTGCGGATAAGGCGGCGTTCAGCGCTTATGGGACGCATCCCATGCACCAGAAGCTATTGGCCTGGCTGATGCCGCTGATCTCGCCGGTAGAACTGGACTTCCCGGCTTAGGTTTGGTTTTTGGGTGGTTTGGTGGATTGCTTTCCCATCCTGTCGCAAACTGCGCGACAGGATGGGGCACCCTTTTTGTGCTGCTGCTTAGAAAAAAAGCAGATCCTTCGGGTTCGCCTCAGGATGACAGCTGTGTCCGTTTCCGAACGGTCATGAGCGATTCCGGACAGGCTGACGTCTTCTAATACATGCATTCAGGATTGAAACCCGCGTGGATTGAGTGACTTGGGTATTTTCCGCCGGTTGGCAGAAGGCTTGCTGATGAGTTGGTGAGAGGGTGTGCCATGTCATCGATACTCGGTAATCTGCGTTATGCGCTGCGGCAACTGCGAAAGTCTCCGGGGTTCACGATTACGGCGGTGTTGACGCTGGCTCTGGGGATCGGCGCGAGCACGGCGATCTTTACGCTCTTCGATCAGGCGTTATTGCGCAGCCTTCCGGTGAAAGACCCGCAGCGGCTGGTGCTGCTGCAGTTTTCCGGCAGTTTAGTGGGGCACCTCAACGACCAGGGCGGCGACCATGAAGGCGCGCGTGCTTATTTCACCTATCCGATGTATCGCGATCTGCGCGATAAGAGCACGGCATTCGATGGATTGATTGCCACGGCTGTAGGTTTTGCCGGCGTGGGCTGGCATAACAGCGCGGAAGCTGTGGCGGCGGAGATCGTCAGCGGCAATTACTTTGACGTGCTGGGGATTCGGCCTGCGGCCGGGAGGCTGTTTGCGAGCAGCGATGAAACGGCTCCGGGAGCGAATCCGGTGGCCGTGCTGAGCTTCGATTATTGGAAAAGGCGCTTTGCCGAGGACCCGACGGTCATCGGGCAGACGATCACCCTGAATGGATCGCCATTTACGGTGGTCGGCGTGACTGCTCCGGGTTTCCAGAGTGCTGTGTGGGGTGACCGGCCGCGCGTCTTCATTCCCATGACGATGCAGAAGACGATTTCCCCCAACAACGATATGACCGACCGGCAATCGTACTGGCTCAAGATCATCGGTCGCCTGCACGAAGGAGAGACGACGAAGCAGGCAAATGCGTCGCTTCAGCCGCTGTGGCATTCGCTGCGCGAAATGGAGTTCAAGAACCTGCACGACCAGTCAGATCGTGAGCGGCAGAAATTTATTACAGCCTCGCGCCTCACTGTAGTCGACGGAGCGAAAGGCTTCTCTCCCGCGCGGGAAGGGATGGAGATGCCGCTTCGCATCCTGATGGGCATGGTGCTGCTGCTGGTTGCGATGGCTGCCGTAAATATGGCGAGTCTGCTGCTGGTGCGCGCGGCGGGTAGAATGCGCGAGTTCTCCATGCGGTACGCTCTGGGCGCGAACACGGGCGATGTCGTGCGCCAACTGCTGGTCGAAGGGCTGCTGCTCGGTGCGGGCGGGGCTGCTCTGGGCCTGCTGCTTGCCCCGCAGATGGTTCGCCTGTTGATTTATTGGCTTTCATCCACGTCGCCGGATACGCCTTTTTCCGCGCAACTGGACTCAACGGTTCTGGCATTCGCGCTGGGTGTGACGCTGCTGGTGAGTATTCTGTTCAGCCTCGCGCCTGCTGTGCAGTTCCTTAAGCCGAACCTTGTCGACTCATTGAAACAGCAGAGCGGCACCGGCACGACCGGCATGCTCAAGTTCCGTAGGAGCTGCGTGGCTTTGCAGATCGGCTTCAGCCTGCTGCTTCTTGTAGGCGCGGGACTTTTCGTCCGCACGATTCAGAACCTGCGCTCGGTCGATGCAGGGTTTCCGACCGACCATCTGTTGAAGTTTTATCTATCGCCGCAGATGGCGGGTTATCAGGGAGACGCTGTGACCGCAGTGGAGCTGCGGGTCCTCGATGCGCTGGCTGCGCTGCCAGGAGTGCGCGGGGCGGGAGCGACGAACGATCAGGAATTGGCGAACGACGGAACGAGTGGAAGCATCGATATCGCTGGATATACACCGAAGCCAGACGAGGATGTGGACGCGGAAGTGCCATGGGTAAGCCAGGATTACTTCGCGACCATGGGCATTCGACTGGTGGCTGGACACGGCTTTACGAAAGCCGACGCAGCGGGGGCGCAGAAAGTCTCGGTCGTCAATGAGATGTTTGCCCGCAAATACTTCGGTTCCGCAATCAATGCGCTGGGGCACCATGTGAGCCGCAGCCGCCGACCGCTGACGGATACCGTGATTGTCGGTGTGGTACGGGATATCAAGCATGCGTCGGTGCACGATGCGCCTACGCCGACTGTTTACCGGCCCTTTGTACAGGGCGAACAGCCGGCAACGCTCACTTTTTACATACGAACGTGGCAGACGCCTGAAGCTGCTTTCAATGAGATTCGCGCCGCAGTGCAGCGTATCGATGGGAAGCTGATCGTCGATGATATGCGGACATTACAGGATGACATCAACGACACGATCAGCTCCGAACGAATGATCGCGCTGCTGGCTACTGTCTTCGGCGCGCTGGCCGCGCTGTTGGCAGGTATCGGCCTGTATGGAGTGCTGGCATATTCGACGGCGCAGCGGACGCGCGAGATCGGCATTCGCATGGCTCTGGGCGCGCAACGCTTTACGGTTGCCAGCTTGATTTTGCGCGAAGTGCTCATCCTTTCTGCCGGAACGATTGTGATTACGCTTCCGCTGGCATTTTTGTTGAGCCGCACGTTGCGCGGACAACTCTTTGGTGTTTCGCCTGCCGATCCTCTGGTGTACGCAGGTGGAATTTTGATTATCGGTATTACCGCTTCGCTGGCTGCGCTCCTGCCGGCGCGGCGTGCCGCATCGGTTGAACCTATGAAGGCGTTGCGTACCGAATAGGAGAACTCTCTTGTCGACGATCTGGAACGATCTCCGTTACGCATTACGGCAGCTGCGCAAGTCTCCGGGGTTTGCGCTGACAGCCATGCTGACGCTTGCCTGCGGTATTGGTGTGAATGCCGCCGTGTTTACAGTTTTCGATCAGGTGCTGCTGCGCAATCTTCCGGTCGAGAAGCCGGACGAACTGGTCATGCTGCAAGCGCACTCCAAATTCGAGACCGGTGGACTGAACAGCTATGGCGGCGACAGCACGCTGTACTTTGCTTATCCGGCGTACCGGACGATGCGCGACGGCGACCGCAAGCTGCAAGGGCTTGCCGCCGCGGCAGTGCAGAATGCGGGCATCGTGACGGCTAAAGATGCCGACCAGAAAATGATCCAGCTGGTGAGCGGTAATTATTTTGCGGTGATGGGTTTGCAACCTGTCATTGGCAGACTGCTGACGCCTGCCGACGATGTGTATCACGCGCCGAACCCCGTCGCTGTGTTGAGTGCGGATTATTGGCGCAGCCGGCTCGGCGGCGATCCCTCCATTCTGAACCAGGTCGTTCAGATCAATGGCGTTCCGGTCACTGTCGTCGGGATTGTGCCGCACTCGGGCTTGATGGATGACAATGCTGCCGCCGTCTTTCTGCCGATTACCTTGCAGCCTCGCGTGGATATCGGTCATGGAGACCAGTTGGATAATCCCTTGGATCGCTGGCTCAACATTGTGGGCAGGCTGGCTCCGGACACAACGCGATCGCAGGCCGAAGGAGAACTGAATACGCTGTGGTGGAACTGGCGGCGCGACACGCTGACGGCGGAGAGCCACCATATCGGGAACAAAACGGACTGGTTGAAAACGCATCTCTCGGTTGCGAATGGGGAGCGCGGAATTTCTTTATTCGAGAAACAGCTTGGCGGCCCGATCAAAGCATTGCAGGCGATGGCGCTTGTGGTGCTGCTGATTGCATGCGCGAACGTTGCGAACCTGCTGCTGGTGAAGGCGGCGGGAAAGCATGCGGAACTGGCGCTGCGCGGCGCACTGGGTGCGAGTCGCAGGCGAATTTTTCAGCAGGTGCTGGCAGAAGGGCTGCTGCTGGGCGGAGCAGGCGCTGCTGCCGGTTTGAGTCTCGGATGGATGAGCTTGAGGCTGCTGCAGAAGTTTGTGCCGGAGACGAGTTCGCTGCACGATCTGCTGGCTTCACCGATGGATTGGCGTGCCATTACGTTCTGCGCGGTAGCGGGTGTCATCACCAGTGTCTTTTTCAGCCTCGCGCCTGCTCTGGTGAGCATACGCGTCAACCTGTTGCGGGCCTTGCACGGACAGACCGGTGCGGTTAGCGGAAGCGGCGGCTGGCTGCGCAATCTTTTTGTTGCCGGAGAGATCGCCCTCAGCCTTGTCTTGCTGGCTGCGGCGACGGTCTTCAGCTGGGCGCTGTATCAATTGCGCAATGTCGATCCCGGCTTCCGTGCCGATCACGTGCTTACGTTTCAGGTGGATTCCTCTGCGCTGGGCAAGTCCGGCCCACAGGTGCGAAACGACTATGAAAGCATTCGCGAAGGCGCCTTGCGGCAGCCAGGTGTCCGCAGCGTGGTCTATGCGAGAGAGGGTCTCGTCACCGGCGATGAAACCACGCGCAACATCACCGTGGCTGGGTATGACGCCAAAGACAACGATGCCAGCCCGAATTTCAACTGGACCAGCTCCGGATTTTTTTCCACGATGCAGATTCCTCTGCTCGCCGGACGCGAATTTTCCCCGCAGGACACGGTTACGTCGTCGCAGGTAGCTGTCGTGGATGAGGCATTCGTGAAGCACTACTTCGGCGGCGATGTGCAGAAGGCGCTTCGCGGGCAGTTTGCGGTTGGCGCAGGGAACGATGTGAAGCCCGACATTCAGATTGTCGGCGTGATCCCGACCATCCGGGCGATCAGCCTGCAAGATCCGCCATCGGTGCCGTCGATCTACCTGCCTTACGCCCAGGCATTTTCCGCTGGCGGGCATTACGGCCGCAGGCTTCCGGCAACCTTCTTTATTCGGACCGGCAGGGATCCGGCGCAGCTTGCAGGCGCGGTGCGGAGCATTGTGCACGGTGTTGACGGCAATCTCCCGGTGACTGGCCTGGAAACGATGCAGGAGCATCTGGACGGAGCTATTTCGCAGACGCGGCTGATGAGCATGCTGACGATGAGCATGGGCGGATTGGCGCTCATACTGGCGGCGGTCGGGCTCTATGGAGTGCTGGCCTTCGCGGTGGCGCAGCGAACGCGGGAGATCGGCATTCGCATCGCGATGGGGGCGGACAAGGGCAACATTTCGGAGCTGGTGTTGCGGCAGGTCGGAGTGCTGGCCCTGGCGGGCATTGCCGTGGGTTCCGCTCTGGCGTGGATGGCGGTTCGCACGCTGCAGCAGAACAGCGGGCTGCAGCCCGCCCCGTTATGGCTGCATCTGCTTGCCGGAATGGTGCTGGCTGGGGTGATACTGGCCGCCGGCTACCTGCCGGCGCGCCGGGCGGCTGCCGTCGATCCGATGGAGGCGCTCCGGTCGGAGTGAGTCTTCTCCGGGCTCGAAGCCATCTACAATAATGAGATGGCAGATCAACTTTATTTAAGCCTGTGGTATCCGAACTTTCGCCTGACTTCGTTAGGCCCGGCGTTGTTGGGCGTAATACGCCAGTTCACCATTGTGGGCGGCTCGGGATTCATAAAAGCCGCGAATGCCTATCCTATTTCCTGGAACGAAGCTCCGGCCTATCAGCGCATTTACGACGAGGATGAGCTGGAAGCGGCTTCTCCCGAGCAGGCGGTGCCAACGGCGCTGGAACTGCTGCACGATGACTTTGCCTATGAGTTCGAACTGACCTGGGAGTTGTGGACGCAGGAGCAGGCGGGCGATCTCGATCCGATTTGGCGCAAGGAACCGCGCACGGTGCGCATCATAGGATATGGGCCGGAGTTCGACGAAGGCTCCTATGAGCAGAATGGACAGATCCGCGTCGATTTTGGGACGGACACACCGTTTCTGCAGGAAGGTGTGGATCTCGACGCGGAGGCTGCGGAGCACGTCCAGCAGAATGTGCAGATGCTGGTGGATTTTACCAACGGAGTCCAGCAGCATTGCGGTATTTCGTCACGGCTGTTGTGGTCGGAATCAGGCGAGAGTCTGGCGCAGAAGCTGATTGCGCGTCTGCAGCAGGTGAATTAGCACTGCCCGCGATCCTGAGACAATAAATCTATGCGCATTACCATCAAGAGGCTGCGGCTGCTGATCGTGGGACTGGCATGCCTGCTGGTGGCAGTCCTGGGCGGGTTCCTGCTCTATGCGCGCTATCGCATCCGGCATATCGGCAGGGACCTGCCGGGCAAGCTGGGCATAAACATCCAGCAGACGGCCAACGGGTTTACCTACTCGCAGTCCGATAAGGGGCATACGATCTTCACGATTCATGCCTCGAAGCTGGTGCAGTTCAAGGGCAACGGTCATGCGGAATTGCATGACGTTGCCATTACGCTCTACGGGCCGCCGGGAACGAATCGCGAAGACCGCGTGTACGGCAGCGACTTCGACTACGACCAGACCAACGGCATCGCTTCCGCGAAAGGCGAAGTGCAGATCGATCTGCAGGCACCGCTGAAGACAGAAAGCCAGCCGCCTGACAATGCGCAACAGGCAGAAAAAGATACGATTCATGTAAAGGCGAGCGGGCTTGTTTTCAGTCAGAAGACGGGCATTGCGACCACCAATGAGCCGGTTGAGTTCCAGTTGCCGAAGGCCGCCGGGCATGCGGTGGGAGCCACCTTCGATTCGAAGCAGGGTGTTCTCGTCCTTGATAAGCAGGTTGAGCTGACCACCAGCACCAACGGACAGCCAGCCACGGTGCGTGCCAGCCATGCGCAGCTGTTGCGCGATTCGCGGCAGGCCTTTCTGCTGAACGCGGCAACCGATTTTCGCAACGAGCACAGCACGGCTGATCAGGCGATTGTTTACTTTCGGCAGGATGGCTCGGCGGAACGCATCGATGCGAAAGGCAACGTGCATTCTGTGCTGGATGACGGGGCGCAGGCAACTTCGCAGACTGCGAATGTTGCGCTGGACGATAAGAGCGAGCCGACGCAGGCCGTTCTGGGCGGTGGCGTAAACTTCATCGCGAAAGACGATGCGCAGAGCATGCACGGCAATGCAGTCGAAGGCACGCTTACCTTTGGTCCGGAGGCTGCGCTGCGTCATGCGCAATTCCGCAATGCGGTCAGCTTTGTCGATCAGCAGTTGAAGCTCAATAACGATCCTCGCGGATCGGCGACACGGCAGGTGCAGGCGTCGAAGCTTGATATCGATTTCACGACGGGACCGGATGGCAAGGCGGTCGCGCAGAAGGCTCTTGCCACGGGAAATGCTATAGCCACTTTGCGCACGATTCCTTCCAAGGGGCCGGAGCAGAATACGACCATCAACGCGGATCAGTTGCTGGCGACCTTGAGCAACGGCCGCGTCATTCAGCAACTGGATGGCTCCGGACACACGAAGATCATCGATCTGGGGCAGGATGGGTCTATGAATGTGAGCGCGGGCGATGTGCTGCACATCACGTTTGTGCCGCAGGACCAGAGCCCCGCAGTTGCAAAGTCGCGCAAGGCGCCTCCCTTACAGGCAGCGCAGATCGATACGGCGGTACAGGAAGGGAATGTCTCTTTGACGCAGACACCGGCAAAGGGCGCGAAGAATCAGCTTCCTCTGCACGCCACCGCCAGGCGCGCGGAATATCATGCAGGCGATCAGGTGCTGCATCTGGTGGGCAGTCCGAGAGTCAACAACGGAACGATCGATCTGACGGCACAGACGATTGATTATCAGCGCGACAGCGGCGACGCCAAGGCAAAGGGAGACGTAAAGGCGACGTATCTTCGCCAGGGCGATCAGCAGAACTCTGCCGGTGGCTCGATGTTCGGCGGCCAGGGACCGGTTCATATTGTTGCGGCGGAAGCGGACCTGCAGCACGCCAGCGGCGACAGCATCTTTCGCGGACAGGTACGCATGTGGCAGGGCGCCGATGCCGTCTCTGCGCCGGTTGTCGAGTTGTCGCGCACGGAACAGACACTGAAAGCCCACGGCGATGCGGATAACAAGGCTCACGCGGTGGATACAACGATTGCTTCAGTGATGGGACCGAAGCGGCAGCAAAGCGTGATCCGGGTAAAAAGCAATACGCTGGTTTATTCAGACAAAGAAAGGCGCGGAGACTTTGGCGGAGACGTCATTGCGACTGCGCCGGATGGCACCATCCATTCCGATCAGGCACAATTTTTTCTTCATCCTGTAACGCAGAAGGCGCAGGGCCAGGCGGGCGCTTCTTCTCCGGGTGGTTCTTCCCAGATCGACAAGATTGTTGCCAAAGGCGACGTTGTTCTGTCGCAGCCTGGGAGAAAAGGCGAGGGTGAGCAACTGGTGTACACATCGGCGGACGGGCGCTACGTGCTGACGGGAACGGCCGCGAATCCGCCGCGCATCTCCGATGCTGCGCACGGCACGACGACGGGAACCGCGTTGATTTTCAATGACCAGGATGATAGCGTCGAGGTGAGTGGAGGGCAGTCAGCCGCAGTCACAAAGACGCGCGCTCCAAAATAATGCAAAAGCTTTCGACCGACGAGATAGGAAAGTCGTACAAGGGGCGGCAGGTAGTCCGAGGAGTAAGCCTGGAGATTTCTCAAGGTGAAGTCGTCGGGTTGCTGGGGCCCAATGGCGCGGGGAAGACAACCAGCTTCTATATGATTGTCGGCCTGGTGTCGCCGGATGCCGGCCGCATTCTTGCCGATGGCAAAGAGATCACCCGGGTCCCGATGTACCTGCGCGCGCGGCAATACGGCATCAGCTATCTGCCGCAGGAGCCTTCGGTCTTCCGCAAGCTGACCGTCGAAGAAAACATTCTCGCTGTCCTGGAAGTGCAGTCGATTTCCGCGGAAGCACGGCGGGCGCGCACTGAAAAACTTATTGATCAGCTCAATCTTGGCCACATTCGTAAAACGCGAGGCTACGCGCTTTCCGGAGGCGAGCGTCGCCGTGTGGAAATTGCCCGCTGCCTCTGCATCCAGCCCTCTTTTATTCTTCTGGACGAACCCTTTTCGGGAATCGATCCCATTGCGGTACTCGATCTTCAGGAAATCATCTATGACCTGAAAGCAAGTGGCATCGGTGTACTGATCACGGATCATAATGTACGCGAGACGCTTTCTGTTACGGATCGCGCCTACATCATCAATGAGGGACGAATCTTCCGCGATGGGACGCCTGCGCAGTTGGGCAATGATCCGGAAGTTCGAAGAGTATATCTGGGTGAAGGTTTTTCATTGAACTGAAGCGGCACGTTCTACCAGCGCACTATTGCAGAGGTACGACCTTTACAGGATTCCTGTATCTGTCGAACTGTTTATCGATGCGTGTAGACTAAGAGGTAATCTCCCTTGATTTTTTCTTGATTTCGCGAGCAGGCAGGAATGGCACTACTTCAACCAAGACTCAGCTTAAAAGTTTCTCAACGGCAGATATTGACGCCTGGCCTGATGCAGATGGTCAGCGTGCTGGCGCTGAACAAGCTTGAGTTGAAGGAGATGATTCAATCGGAAATCGCCGAGAATCCCATCCTGGAAGAGCTTGAAGAAAATGTGCCTCTTCTTGACGATGTCGCCAGCCATCAGGAGATGCTCGAACGGCCGGTTGAAGTACAGCAGGCTGAAGCGGAACGCGAAAAAACCGATCCCTTCGACGAAATTGATTTCGGCTCTTATTTTCAGGATTACCTCGATCCCGGCTTTCGCACACCGAATAGTTTTGAGATCACGGAAAAGCCTTCCATCGAGAATTTTCTCTCCCAGCCGAGCACGCTGACCGACCATCTTTTCTGGCAGCTCGGTTCTCTGATCCTGGCTCCGGTGATTCGGGACGCGGCAGAATATATTATCGGTAACCTCAATGAAGACGGCTATTTAACTTCTACTGATGAGGAATTACTTGAAGGTTATCTGCGGGAGCAGATGGAGCCCGAGGGCGAAAAACCTGCGGCGCAGAGTGCGGAGCCTTTTCAGATTGCAGACGTTCCGGTTGCGCTGGCGGATCGAGCCAGGGGGCACCTGGCAACCGCGCTCAAGGTGGTGCAGCATCTTGATCCGGTAGGCGTAGCGACAAGAGATCTGCGCCACTGCCTGCTGGTACAGATAGAGGCGCAGCAGCACGAGTTTGAGCTGATCTATGAGCGGCGGAAGCGCGCGGGCGATAGGAACGGCACGAGTGACGTAGAAGTTGCCGAATTGCTGTTGAGCGACGAGCCTGCGCAGGAATTGGCCGACGTGAACGCCAACGGTTTTGTCAAAGATACGGATGGCTCGGCGCAGAGGGTGAATATCTTCGAAGCCGCCCGCTGCATCGTCGATAAGCATCTGTCACTGTTGCAAAGACGCGATCTGCGCGAACTTTCGAAGGCATCGGGGCGCTCACAGGAAGAAACGCAGCAGGCCGTCGATTTTATTCGCACGCTCGATCCGCGGCCTGGGCAGCGCTACAACCGGGTGGATGCGAGACTGATTGAGCCGGACGTGGCATTTGTGAAGCGCGGCGACGAATATGTTGTGGTCATGAACGAGGAAGACCTGCCTACCCTGCGCCTGAATCAGGGCTATCGCAGGATGATCACGCAGGACGGCACGGAAAAAGACGTCAAGGATTACGTCAAAGAGCGCTATCGCTCGGCGATCCAGCTGATGCGGAATATCGAGCAGCGAAAAAATACCATCCTTCGCACCTGCGAAGCGATCGTCCGGCGGCAGGAGGACTTTCTTGAAAAGGGCGTCGACGCGATGAAGCCCATGATGATCAAGGAAGTAGCGGAAGAGATTGGCGTCCACCCATCCACGGTGAGCCGCGCTGTATCCAATAAATATGTACACACGCCGCAGGGAGTCTATGAGCTGCGCTTCTTCTTTTCGGAGGGAGTCAACGGCCCCGAAGGTTCCAGCACGCCGCTCATGTTGCTCAAGCGCAAGGTGAAGAAGCTGATTGAAGAGGAAGATCCGCGCAAGCCGCTGACCGACGATCTGATTGCCAGCATGCTGCAATCTCAGGGCATCGACGTGACCCGGCGAACCGTCGCGAAGTACCGGGAAGACCTGCGGATTCCAAGCACCCATCAACGGCGCGTTCGCGGTTGATGTACAATCACGGTCTTCGCCGGAGTTTGGCGAGAGACCTTTAAAGAAGGGAGCTTTCACCATGCAGGTTGAGTACACAGGCAGGCAGGTGACCGTTACCCGCACCCTCCGTACGATCGCCGAGGAATCGCTTGAGCGTATCGCGAAGATTCTGGGTAAGACCACAGGCGCTCATATTATTCTGACCGCTGAAAAATACAGGCAGATAGCGGAAGTGACGATCAAGACGCGTCTGCACAATATCGTCGCAACGTCGGAGTCGACCAGTTTAGAGACGGCGCTGCGTGGCGCGCTGGAAAAGGCGGAAACGCAGGCGATTCGCTGCAAGAAGAAGCTTCACGCCAAGAAGCGTCAGCCCAAAGAAGAGAAGCTGGTGGTCGAAGCTGCATTGGCTCGTCCCAAGCGCGCCGCGTCGCGCACCCCGGTGTCGACGGAAGACTCACAGCCTGAAACGTCGGCGAAGAAGGCGAATGGCAATGGGCGATCCAAGCAGGTGTTGCCGGTTACGGTACATTCATTTCCGGCGAAGGTTCCAATTCCTGAGCCGCATGTGGTTCGCTCCGCCGACTCTGTGGCTTTGCGCCCGATGACGTTGGAAGAAGCGGTGAAAGAGGCGGAATTCCGCGACCGCGAAGTCTTTGTTTTTCGCGATCATCAGGGAAATGTGAAGGTTCTGCATCGCAAGCGTGACGGCAAAATGGAACTGATTGAGGCGCCGTAGGCCCTCGACCTTGATTCCATCTTTGCGCTGAAATGCTAGGATGGGCGCATGCCCCCAAAAGCTGCGCCCAAGCCTCAAAGCAAGTCGAAGAAGGCGAAATCCGCGACCGGCCATCATGCGGATGAAACACGTTCGCTGGTCATCATCACCGGACTTTCCGGATCGGGCAAACTTTCGGCACTCAAAGCATTTGAAGATCTTGGCTATTACGCCGTCGATAATATGCCCATTGAACTGGTGCCGCGATTTGCCGAGCTAATCGGCGAGTCGGCCACGACCACGCGCGCGGCGTTGGTGGTGGATGTGCGCGAGGGTCAGGGGCTGGAGCGGTTTCCGACCATCCTGAAGCAGATTCGGCGAACGCTCACAACGACGGTGATTTATCTCGAGGCGTCGAATGCTGCGCTGCTGCGCCGCTTTTCCGAAACGCGCAGGCCGCATCCGCTGGGACGAGACGGCAGGGTCGAGGACGCGATTGAGTCCGAGCGCAAACTGCTGGATCCGATTCGCAACGTTGCCGACATCATTATCGATACTTCAAAATTCAATGTGCATGAGTTGCGCGAGCATGTGCAGACCAAATTTGCCACGGGCGGCAGTGGGAAAGATCTGCTGATTTCCTCGCTCAGTTTTGGTTATAAAAATGGCGTGCCACTCGAATCCGATCTGGTTTTCGATGTGCGGTTTCTTCCCAATCCTCACTTCAAGCCGGAATTCAGGCCGCTCACGGGAAAGCATCCGAAGCTCGTTGCGTACCTGAATCAGTTTCCCC
>JAATFH010000466.1 GCA_015655315.1 Terriglobales bacterium | reverse complement strand
TCGAGAACTTCCGCGTTATTAGTGGCTACGGATTCGGCCCATTGGCGTTCGCTGTCTTCTATGTATTTGCGGGAGGATTCTTCGGAGGGGCGGCAGGCGGTTAACGTGGTGGTGCTCAGCAATAGCAGTGTTGCGAGGGCGCGTTTGGTGGGTGGGAGCATGGGCATCCATCATACTGCTATCTAGAAAATCTGCTGAGCGGATGTGATGGCGTCGTTCTGGGTGATCTGCGAATAGATCTCATATCCCGGAGCACGCAGCACGCCGATGATCGTCATATAGCTTCCGCCTCCGCCCAGACCATTGGGATATCCGGGGACGGCGACGTTGTTGCTGGATCCTGCCCCATAAATGCTGAGCGGGTTGCCTCCGGCGGCGTTGGCAAAATCGCCGTTCACTCCATTGTGATTCGCGATACGCTGCGCGACCTGCGTGCCGGTAAGGACGGGAGCATTGGCGGTGACGGCGGCTGCGTCTCGTTTAGGCGCGACGTGGGCGCAATACACGTGTGCCCCATTCGTCTTCATGCAGAAGGCGCAGCCTGTGAATTGAGTCGTGACCATGAATTGCGATGTGAGCTCAATCGCATCAATCTGCGAGAAATCGCCTCCGGGGGCGTAACTGTTGGGGACCGCAGTCCAGTTCTGCGCAGTGATGCTGTCTACGTTGACGGCAAAAAATCCGGGGGATGCAGCGATGTCGAATTTGTAGCGGTCGCGGCTGGCGTCATAGCCGAAGTAGAAGGGCAGAACATTCTGGTCGCCCTGGGTTAAGTCTCGCATGGAAGAGCCGTTGACGATGAGCTTATTGGTCTGGAGAAAGGTGAGCGGCTGATTGAAGAGAACCTGCATCGCTGCCTGTGCGGCGTTGGTGGCACCGGTAGCTTTTTCCCGTTGATTGGCGGCTTTGCGCAGATAGTTTTCGAACTTGATACGCGCAAGGCCATCCGGAATCTGGCCAATGGTGAGCGTTCCGAAATTCCCCTGCGCGGCGGGCTCGGCATCGAGAATCGCACGGTCGAGCAGATAGGTGGCTCGCTTCACCTGGCGGAGACTATTGGGGTCGCTGGCGAGATGAAAGCCGAGGCTCATGGCCTTTGAAAAATTGTCGTACGCTTGCTGCCCTGCGTTGGCGGGAGGATAGTGCGCGGCGATGAAGTTGGTCGCCAGTTGATGCGCGCTCGTGCGTTCATTGGCGGAGAGCAGATTGCAGTTCTGGATAAAGGCCAGAACACTATTGATGCGAACCGTAGAGTCTTTCATTTGGGTTCCCTGGCAAAGAATAATAAAGAATTTGGCGCGCTGGCTTAGACGATCCAGCCGCCGCCTACTACTTCGTCGTTCTCGTAGAAGACTGCGGATTGGCCGGGCGTGACGGCGCGCTGCGGGTCGTCGAAGGTGGCGAGGACTTCGCCGTCTCCTGACATTTCAATCGTGGCCCATGCGGGCTCGTGACGATGGCGAATCTTGGCTTTGACACGCATAGGCGCGTCGAGCGAGCGAATGGAGATCCAGTTCAGGTCGCGGGCGCGGAGTGTCTGGATGGTCGTCTCCGACTCGCTGCCTACCTTTACCTGGTTGGTCGCGTTGTCGATCTGGATGACGTAGAGCGGTGTGGGCGACGAGAGGCCGAGTCCCTTGCGCTGTCCTACTGTGAAGTTGTGGATGCCGTGGTGATGGCCGATGACCTCTCCCGTGGTGGACACCAACTCGCCGGAGGAGTCGGGCATGGGCTCGCCCTGCTCGTCGAGGTAGGCGTCGATGAAAGCCTTATAGTCGCCGCCGGGGATGAAGCAGATCTCCTGCGAGTCGGGCTTGGAGGCGAGGGCCAGCGCGTGCTGGCGGGCGATCTCGCGGACCTCGGGCTTAGTGTAGGTGCCGAGGGGGAAGAGCGTGCGCGAGAGCTGATCCTGCGTGAGGCCAAACAGGAAATACGTCTGGTCCTTCGATGTGTCGGCAGGGCGCTTGAGTATCCAGCGGTTGCGCTCGGGGTCGTACTCGTTGCGGGCGTAGTGGCCGGTGGCGATGCGGTCGGCGCCGATCTGGCGGGCGCGGATGAGCAGCTGGTCGAACTTGAGGTAGTTGTTGCAGAGCGAGCAGGGAATGGGCGTGCGTCCGGCGAGGTACTCGCGAACGAAGGGGCGGACGACCTGATCCTCGAAGCGCTCCTGCTCGTTGAGCAGGTAGTAGGGGATGCCGAGCGACTCGGCGACACGGCGCGCGTCGTATACATCGTCGATGGAACAGCAGCGGCCCTGGACTTCCACGGGCTTGCCCTCCTTGCCGGCGAGGCGGCGCTGGTTCCAGAGCTGCAGCGTGAGGCCGACGAGCTCGTAGCCCTCGTCCTTGAGCATGGCGGCGACGGTCGAGGAGTCGACTCCGCCGGACATGGCTACGGCTACCGTGTTGTTGAAGGTTGATGACATGTTTGAAACCCACCCTTCGCGCTGCTCAGGATGGGGCACCCTCTTAGTATCTCATTTTCCACAGATCGATGGTGAGTGCCCGGCACGCGGCCCTAGGGAGATTTGTCATCCCGATACTGAGTAAAACCGACGGGTCGGGATTCTGCTTTTCTAAGCAGTAGCACGAAAAAGGGTGCCCCATCCTATCGCGTACTTTGCGATAGGGTGGGAAAGCAAGACTCTCAGTCGGGGTAAAGGTACAAGCACCGACCGTCAGCCCGGCCAAACCAAGTCCAAAGGGGCTTTAGCCCGGACCTACCTGGAAGCACCACCCATGGCGTGCCGCAACTGCTGCTCGGCAGCCGGAGGCCAGTACTTGCAATCAAGTTGAAGGAAGACCGAGCTGTAGGGAATGGTCATATTGGTTTTCAGTATGAGGATGTGGAAGTTTTGTCCCACATCGTTGACCTGTTTGAGGAGAGTTTCGTGGAGGACCGGTTTAACGGGCCGGTCGTGCAGAATTTCCTTCAGATGCTGGCGGTAGACGCTGACTCCGGGTGCGGCCTCGTCGGTGACATAGGATAGTTCGGCGTCGAGGTAGATGCTGGGCGTGACGTGGATGGCGTGATCGAGAGTGCCGAGCACGACGCGCAAAACTTGAGGCAGATCGGCGCCGGTCTCGATGGTTTCGACTCCCGGCGAGACCTGGAGCGGGTAGGCGGAGTCGACGATCATGATCCAGTTGCGGTGGCCGAGGAGCGGTAGTTCCTGCTGGAGCTTGATGCGCCAGTCTGTGTCGGGGGCTTGGGCGTGCGCCAGCGGTATGGCAAGCAGAAGCAGCGAAGTAATCGCGAGGAGTGATCTTATTTGGGTTTTCATGGCGAATGCGAACTTCCGTCCCGCCAACAAATATAAGCATTCCTGACGCGGACGTATATGTTCGTCATCGATAGCAGTCTCAAGCCAGCGGAGGGCCGATTGAAGGAATAAAAAGACACACTGGCGGGTTTTTCCTACAAGTGGGTGTTATGCGAGGTGGACGTTCACCTTCTTGTGCCCCACTCAGGAGAAACATGGCAAATATTCTCGTCGCTTCGACTCCCGCTCCAGGTCACGTGAACCCGATGTTATCTGTAGCTCGTCACTTATCGTCCCTCGGGCATTCCATTATCTTTCTTTCGGGAAAGCTCTTCCGTGATCAGGCTGTCGCTCTGGGCTTTCAATTTGTTCCCTTCTCGGGAGTGGCCGACTTCGACTACAGGCGTCTCGATGAGGAGTTCCCGGAGGTAGCGGCCGCAAAGCCAGGTACTGAGGCGATGAACGCTATCTGTATGTATACCGGCGTTGATCCCGTGCCCGACCAATACCGAACCATACAGCAGATACTTTCTGAAGGTCCGGTGGATCTTATCGTGACAGACGTTTACTTCTGGGGCGTTTTTCCCCTGCTGCTGGGACCGAGAGATGCCCGTCCTCCTGTGCTGACATTCGGGGTATTGCCACTCGTCCTGAGCAGTCGCGACGTAGCCCCGCTTTCAGGTCCCGATGCGACTCCGGAGGGCCGGTTACGCAATCAGGAGGAGACACGTCAGTTTTTCGCAGCGATGCAGCCTGCCACAACCCACTTCAACGAGGTACTGCGTTCCTGCGGAGCACCCGAGCTGCCTGAGTTCTTTCTGGACTCCGCGGCCCACCTTCCCGATCGTTTTCTGGAGCTAACAGCGGAGGCGTTTGAATATCCGCGAAGCGATATGAAAAAGAGCATCCAGTTCATCGGGAATCTTATGCCCAATGGGCACAGCAAGTCACCCATGCCCGCGTGGTGGGATTCGCTGGACGAGTCGAAACCGGTGGTGCTTGTGACACAAGGCACGATTGCTAACTGGGATTTGAGCCAGTTGATTGAGCCTGCTATCGCTGCACTGGCGGATGAGCAGGTGACGGTGATTGTGGCCGCAGGACGTCCCGATCTCGAGGTCATCAGGTTGCCGGGAGGTGTTAAGCCCGAGAACGCGAAGATCGAACACTACATACCGTTCGAGCAGATCTTGCCCAGGGTGGATGTTTTCGTAACCAACGGCGGCTTTGGATCCGTCAATCTGTCCCTCAGCAAAGGAGTACCGATGGTGGTCGCAGGCGACACGGAAGACAAGATTTTCACTGCGAGCCGCGTGGGCTGGTCGGGAAGCGGGATCAATCTTGAAACCGGCCACCCGACCGGCGATCAAATTCGCACCGCTGTTCGCGCGGTACTTTCGGACAGAAAGTATAAAGACAACGCCGCAAGGCTGCAGAAGGAGTTCGCGCGATACAACGCGTTCGATCAGATTACGGAGACCGTTGACTCTATGCTCTCTTTAGAGCATTCTGACGCTCTTCTTGCGACAGCCGGCACTCGGGGCTGAATCGCGAAAAGTTGAGGGCGAGCGATACGTCTAGGGTGATTTTTTTTTGTGACTGGATGCATGCTTCTCTTCTGCCATTCAGTTTAAGCATCCGAACCCACATCTCAAAAGCGAGATGTGGGGCATCCGGCACCCGGCGAATACTGGCTGGGCGAGATCTTGCCTTTGTTGCTACCGATGTTTACTTCGCGACAGAGATTTATAGAATCCATGTCTCAGAAGGAGTAGTGTCCTAATTTCAGAGGGAGAAAACGTGAGCGAAATCCAGTCGCTAACCCTACGTGTCCGTGACCTGAGCCAAGCGGTAGATTTCTGGAACGTTGTCATGCTGTGGGGGTTGGCTATAGCCGCTCTTGCCGCAATCATCATCGGAATATCAACGCGTCTCGTAGTTGTGCGCACAGGCCAATTAGGCGATGCGCAAGACCAATTGATCTCCGCAAAGGATAGGCAATTGCAAGCCGATCTCAAAGAGAAGGATCGCCAGATTGCCGTTGCAGGTCAAGATGCGGCGCTCGCGAACGAACGCGCTGGAAAAGCTGAAGAGAACGCCGCAAAGGCGCAAGAAAACCTCGCTGGAGCGAATGAACGCGCCGCTGAGGCCAACGCTAAGGCTGAAAGTTTTCGGCTTGATATTGCCAAGGCGAACGCGTCAGCGGCCAATGCCAATCTCGAATTGGTAAAACTGAAGACACCTCGTTCACTGAGTCCAGAACAGCAGAGACGTGTCGCTAGTGCACTTGCTCGGTTTCCTAAAACTAATTTTGCGTTCTTGGCCTTCGGCGATCCAGAATCATTAGCCTTGCTCGGCGATATAGACGGCGCCCTCCAGCAAGCTGGTTGGAATCGAGTAGCTGCGCCGCCCAATTTTGGTAGCGATATTGGGTTCAACACCCCTCGGGGAATGGTATCTCAAATTAATGATGTTGGATTAAAGGCATACTTCCCAGCCGATGTACCAGAGATGGAATCGACTGTCCGCGCCATAGCTGCGGCAATCTCCTCTGAAGGCGTACCGTGCGAACCACATTTCTCTGATCGAATGAAGGGATACACCCCACGGATGATACTTATCTCGGTCGGCCAAAAGCGATTGTGATCTCGGCCTTTCACGTTGCTCTGAGCATAAATTAGGACACCCTCTAAGAAGCGAGACATGCGACACCTAATGTGTATCCGTGTTACACTAAAACCACGCTCAGTGATTTGGTTGTGAGCCGTTCTCGCCCTCCAAAGCAAGATCGCCTGGCACGTAATTTTCCAAGCCCCTACAGCGTAGCCGCTTCGTGATGGAGTGGAGCCATGTTAGCAATGCGCTTCATGGTGAGAGGCAGCGTCCGGCAGAACCTCGTGTCGAGAGGTAACTTCAATCTCGACCATTGGATTTGATTCACTCGGGTTTTCCCATACGCAGACATTTTGATTCATCAGGACAGTGAAGCTGTATCCGGATGAACCACATATACCGGCAGTGCGCCTGTGCATCTGTGTGCGTCGAGCCGGACTTAAAGGACAAATGAACCAATTTTCAGATTTCAACTTATCGCCAGCGCTGAAGACGCGCCTAGCTGCAGCAAATTTCACTACGCCGACTCCTGTGCAGGAGAAGGCGATTCCTCCGGCACTTGAAGGCAAGGATGTTCTGGCGACGGCGCAGACCGGTACCGGCAAAACGCTCAGCTTTCTGATTCCGATCATCGAGCGGCTGCAAAAGTCCGAGAACAAGAGCGGAAGGGCGCTGATTCTGCTGCCCACCCGTGAGCTGGCCATGCAGGTCGAACAGGCGTTTCGCAAAATCGCTGCCGGGTCGAACATTCAGGTCGCGCTGGTTTGCGGCGGCATGAATGAAGGGCCGCAACTGCAATCCATACGCAAGGGAGCGCGGCTGATTGTGGCGACTCCGGGGCGTCTCGAAGATTATCTCAAGCGCAAGGTGGTCAAGCTCGATCAGGTCGAGATGCTGGTGCTGGACGAAGTAGACCGCATGCTGGACATGGGCTTTCAGCCTGCGATCCGGCGCATTTCCGATGCGATTCCGGCGAAGCGGCAGACACTGTGCTATTCGGCGACGCTCGATGGGCAGATTCGGAATGTGGTGCGCGATTACCTGAAGGAGCCGGTGCGGATCGAAATTGGATCGGTGCTGAAGCCTTCGGAGAATGTCGAGCTGCAGAGCTTTGAAGTGGACAACGAGAAGAAGCTTGAACTGCTGGAGCATCTGTTGCAGTCGCAAAAGGGAAGCTTTCTGGTTTTCGTCCGCACCAAGCACGACGCGGATCGCGTTGCCAAGAAGCTTCACCGTTCAGGCTGGGGCGCAACGCAGATTCACGGCGGCCGCTCGCAGTCGCAGCGGAACGCGGCTCTTCGCAGCTTTTCGGAAGGGAAGCATCGCGTGCTGGTGGCGACGGATGTTGCCGCTCGCGGTATCGACGTAGCACACGTAGCACACGTTGTGAACTACGACATGCCGAAGGTGGCGGAAGACTTTGTCCACCGCGTGGGGCGTACGGGACGGGCTTCGAGCCGTGGCGTGGCTTCTACCTTTGCTGCTCCTAACGAGAGAAAAGACCTGCGCAGGATCGAGAAGACGCTTTCGATCCAGATGAAGCGCTTTCGGGTGAAGGGAATGGCTTCTTCGAATCAGGTAAGTGTCAGCGCTTAAGCCTGGTGTTGAGAGGCTGTAACCAACAGCTTAGTTCTAATTAAGTAAAAGATATGGGCGGGACTGGATCTACATGGATCGAGTACCCGCCCATTTTTCAGGGCTTTTCCAGCCAGCCCCCACGTACCTTTCAGGATACGTAGGGGCATCTTTCCTGTGCCGTTTTCCCAGTACAATTTTCCCAGGACAATATGTCATTCTTCGTGAGATAGTGACGGATGCTATGGCCGGATCACTCCGGAAGTCGCTCATAAGTACGGTTGCCATTACTTCCTTGTTCGCCGGCTCTACGCGGGCGGCAGACCTACCCCCTCAGACGAAACGGCCAACCATCGGACTCGTGCTGAATGGCGGCGGCGCGCTTGGGCTGGCGCACATCGGTGTTCTGCGATGGCTGGAAGAGCATCGCATCCCGGTAGATATTGTGGCCGGCACCAGCATGGGTGGACTGGTCGGCGGCGTCTATGCGACGGGCAAATCGCCGGAGCAGGCTTGGGCCAGTCGTCGTGGGCGCAGCGGTGGGAGATGCCGGGCACTACAAGCTCTTCTTTGAAGTCGGTCGTGCTTACTTCTAGATTCACCATCAGCGACCAATTTTGTTGAAATGCTACGCGCTCAAGCTGGCTGAAAGTAGCCGCTCTTGATGAGCGTAGCAGCGTCTCTGGCGTCGACACGTAATGTGTTTACCGAGCCGTTGAACTGGTAATGTCTGCCTGTCACTGGTCCGCGCACCAGTACAGCTGAAGGTTGTGTGAAGCGGATGTTGACCGATGTGCCGGTGTCCTGAAAAGTTTGCGTCCCGGTTGCTTTGTCCTGGACGAGTGCAGCGCGTTGCTGACCACAGCATGCCATAGAGAGTCTCCCTCACTACATGGTTTCCTGTTCTTCAAACATCTGCGGGAGGTTCGAAGATAACAGGCTCTTTGGTGAACTTATTCGCCAGCGATGCTGCTCCCGAGAGCGCCAGCCATACGATGAATCTGTCCAGCATTCCGTCTGCAACATAGAATGCAAACGGAATGCTGATCCAGATGCTGAGGCAATAAAAGCAGTCCATCAGCTTACCCCAGTTCGTGTTTCCCAGCCCGCGGCGGATGCGCACGATGATGTCCCACGGTCCATCCTCATTCGCCAGCAGATGCGATAACCGCCACACGGCCAGGGCCGCCATTACGAACCGAAACCATTCATGGGCTTTCATGGCGACCATTATGTCCCGATTACGTCCCGATATCGTTAATGACATTCACCGCGAACAGAATCGGCCCGGTGCTGTTGTTGTTGCCGCCATCGTTGACCCAGGTTGTGTCTCCCGCCACCAACTCGATGACATAGGCGCAGCGGCAACCGCGAGGGAGTTGCCAGGGATTGGTCGCAACGCAGGGGTTGTTCGGATCGGCTGGAGCCCCGCCATCGAGCGCCGTAACGATATCCCATGAAGCCAGCAACGCAGCCTGGGCTGGGGTTGGCGCTGCCGCCTGCCACAGGTTGGGCACACGCACCGTAGGAGGCGTGCCAGCCGGTGTACCGTTCGGCGTGTAATCCGATGTGAGGAATGGCTGCATCGTTCCACCGTTCTTCTGATAGCTCAGTGCATACGATCCGAAATTGTCATTCGGAATCTGCTGGGCCGCAGTTACGTCGATGGGGAAATCCCATGCGATGCCGAAGACCTGCGCGGTGGTTCCCACGTAGTCTTTCAGATGCAGGTCGCCGCAGCCGATTACATTACCGATCTGCGTAATCAGTCCCACAGGTTGATAGTTGTCGATCCAGACGACGATCTGGTCTTCGCCCGCAGGCACCACCGGAAGATGCGGCGGCGTGATGGGAGCCTGATCCACTTCGAGGAAGACCACATAACGGCCTCCTGCATTGGCGGGGACGCTGGGCCATTTCTGCGTGGTGCTGATCTTGGGCACGTTGTGGCTGTAAGGCGGAAGCGGGAAGAAGCATGCCTCCGTCGACCAACTGGCGACAAGATCACCATTCAGAATCGTGTTCGGAGTCGGCGGGCTCAGGAAGCAGCCCGAAGACCAGGGGTGCGCGGGAGTATTGTCATACACGACCGGAGAGATCAAGGGATTGCCGCCGAGAGCTGTCGGGCTTGGAGCCGGTGCGGGCAAGGGAATGGCTCCCGATGCTGGACCAAATGCCGCGAGCTGGTACTGCGTCATCTGGTTGCCACACCCGAAGGTGTATGCGCTGCCGGTGACGCTGATGCTGCCGCCAACCGACCGCTCAAGTCCGGAGTGCGAGGAGTTCTTGACCATCTTGATGACTGACGGGGATGCATTGAATGGATCCTGACCGACGATGGCATCGACCGTGGCTACCGCTGTAATTTCGATGGCGTTGATCGCCAGGTTGAAGACAGCATTGACCTGCAGGTGCAGGCCGCCGCTTCCGAAAACATCGAGATAGACGGTGACCGTAGTCGTCGCAGGTGGCAGCAGACCGACATCGAGATAGCCGAGAATTCCGCTGTTGACGGGCGTAGCCGAGGACGGATTAGCTGGAGGCCTGGTGCAGTCGGGATAGACGACGGCGTCATTGATGATGGGACCGCCGACACTGTAGCTGAGCGAGTAATGCGAGAAGCCGGCACCGGCTGCGCTACCGTCGATCTCGATGCCCGCAAGATCATTGCATGCAGCGACAAAGGTAAGCGACGAGCACGCAGGTGGGGTATCGATAATCGCAATCAGCGGCTGGAAGCAATGACGTAGTTGCAGGAAGAATTCTTTCAAGCAGCGAAGCGCCTGAACCAGTGTCTTCGCTCGTCCAAGGCAGCAGCCGAATTCGAGCGCGGCCACGCAGTAGCAGCAGCAGTTGCGTACGAGTGGAGCAGTGCCAATCTTCTCAAAGCTCTTGCCGAAGAGAGCGCGGGATGCCTCGGGGGTGCAGAGACGCTGAAACACTGAAGCTGCGGCGTTGCTGTCGACATCGCAGTCAATTTTTCCCGCGATGATTTCTTTGGGGATATCGATCGGATATTCAAGATCCTTGACCTGGTCTTTGATGGAAGGCGCATACGCGACGGCAAGAATTTTTACCAGCGTGCTGAAATCGCGCTGCTCGTCAATCGTTGGCGGCACAGAAACGGGCTCGCCCAGTGCCTGCCGTACGCAGCGCCAGTACTGATAGAGATAGTAGGCAAATCCGCGAAATGTGCGCGGTCCACGGCAGACCAGCCAGCCGAAGATGAGGCAGCACAGGATGCGTCGATAACACCAATCCCACTGGTCGGGATTGCCGAGGACTTGCCGGCCTTCGTCGGGCAAGACAAGAACTGCAACGTCCTTGGTGTAGAAATGTTCGAAGAGCGAGACCGCCAGCTCGATTTCGTCATCGCAGGTGGGCGGATGTGCTTGTGATTCTTTGATGAGGGTTGCGGCGGATGCGGCGAGGCTTACCTCTTTGTCAAGGATCGGCCGATAGGCTGCTAGAAATGCGTTGAGGACTGCCTGGAAATCAGGATTCTGTTCAAGGATGGGGTCATTTGAATCGGACATGGAATTTCTCCTTCGAATGCGCGTCGTTGAGGAGAACGTCCGCTGTGTAACATTCCGATGGTGGCTGGCTGCTGTGGTCCGTTACAAGAAATTGCAGATATCTCGGCAGCCAGTGGTGCGCGTGTCGAGTTGACAGAAATCGGCGCAGTGGATAATTGATCAGCCGAATTCACCTTGTGAAACGCCGTACCGGAATGCGGTATGAGCGATCCAGCTGATACAACAATAGAAGTTACTCAAACTTTGATAGCAATCATAAGGAAGGGCAATGCAGCCAATTGTTTTGAAGACGGAAACATATCGATGGGACAGCGTCAGCCTGGGTGAGGTCATGCTGCGGCTCGATCCCGGTGAGGGACGGATTCACACGGCAAGGCAGTTCACCGCGTGGGAAGGTGGCGGTGAATACAACGTAGCGCGCGGCCTTCGCCGCTGCTTTGGTTTGCGAACTGCGATAGCAACCGCGTTTGCAGAAAACCCGATCGGACGCCTGGTCGAGGACTTCATCCTGCAGGGCGGCGTTGATACTTCCCTCATTCGCTGGGACAAATATGATGGCGTGGGCCGCACGGTTCGCAACGGGCTGAACTTTACAGAGCGTGGCTACGGAGTGCGCGCAGCTGTCGGATGCTCGGATCGTGGCAATACAGCGGTTTCGCAAACGAAGGTCGGAGATTTCGATTGGGAATCTATTTTCGGTCCGCAGAATGGGTCGAGATGGTTCCACACCGGGGGCATCTTCGCTGCGCTCTCGGAGACGACTCCGGCGGTGGCTGCCGAATCGATGGATGTGGCGAGAAAGTATGGAACCCTCGTCTCCTACGATCTGAACTATCGCGACTCGCTCTGGAAAGCCATCGGCGGCAAGGCCAAGGCGCAGGAAGTGAACCGCGAGCTGGTGCGCAAGGTCGATCTCCTGCTTGGAAATGAGGAGGATTTTTCCGCCATGCTGGGCATCGCTCTCGAAGGCGTCACAGAGGATTTTGACGAGTTGCCGATTGCCAGCTACGAGAAGATGCTGCGCGACGTCGCGGCTGCATATCCAAATCTGAAAATGGTTGCGACCACGCTGCGCACCGCGCACACGGCAAGCCGCAATGCATGGGGCGCAATCGCGCTTTATCAGGATGAGATTGTGCATGTCCCGCAGCGCGAGGTCGATATTCTGGACCGTGTCGGAGGTGGTGATTCCTTCGCATCGGGACTGATCTATGGAATTCTTGCCGGAAAGCCGATGGACTGGGCCGTACGCTGCGGAGTGGCGCATGGAGCGTTAGCCATGACCACTCCGGGTGACACCAGTATGGCCACCTATGCGGAAGTAGAACGCGTTATGAAGGGCGGCTCAGCCCGCATCGCTCGATAAAAACAGGAGAGACATGTCAGCAGAGATCAAAGCAGAACTGGAACGTGTAGGTTTGGTGCCCGTCCTCAGAGCGCAGTCCGAGGAGATAGGACACGCGCTTGTGGAGGCCATGCTCGCAGGTGGAGTGACGGTGGTCGAGGTAACGATGACTGTGCCCGGCGCCATCGACTTGCTGCGCGCATTGAAACGGCAGCATGGCAGCAAATTGCTTCTCGGATCGGGGACGGTTACGACAGCGGCGGAGGCGGCAGCTACGATTGAAGCGGGCGCGCAGTTTGTCGTCAGCCCGAGCTTTCATCCCGAAGTTATCGCAAAAACAAAAGAGCTGGGCAAGGTTTCCATCCCCGGAGCGCTCACGCCAACCGAGGTTATTACCGCGTGGCATGCAGGGGCCGACTACGTCAAAATATTCCCCTGTTCCGCCGTGGGAGGGGCGAGCTACCTGAGGTCCCTGCTCGCTCCTTTTCCTGAACTGCAACTGATTCCTACAGGCGGCGTCACACAACAGACCGCTGCGGACTTTCTGAAAGCAGGCGCGCGTGCTCTTGGAGTGGGAGCGGATCTGGTGAACGCGAAGGCTATTGCTGACGGTCAGCCCGAGATCATTGCGAATGCTGCGCGCGCTTATCTGGAAATTATTCGACAGGTGCGCGGGTAGTTTTCCTTGAGACTGCCGTACCACAATGCGGTACGGCAGTCTCAAAAATGCATCGCCGCCAACGGAAGTAATTGACAACTCTTTCTCTAATAAAAAACAATGCGAGACGTCGGTTCGTAGAGCGGAACAACATACCGCTGATCGAACCAGCATTCGCCTATGGGAATCTTAGACAGGTTTAGTCTCGAGGGAAAAAAAGCACTTGTAACAGGCGCAGCCAGCGGGTTGGGAGCTGCCATTGCCATTGCGCTCGCCGAGGCTGGAGCCGACGTTGCTTGCCACGGCAATCGGCGTCCCGCCGAAGCAACAGCAGAACAGATTCGAGCGACAGGGAAGGCGGCGCAGGGTTTTTCTGCGGATCTGAGCCTTGCCGATGGAGCCGACCAACTTTTCGGTGCCGTGGTCGCTGCCTTCGGCGTGCCAGACATTCTGGTGAATAACGCCGGAATGATTCACCGCAATGCCGCAGAGGCATTCGAGCCTGAGGCGTGGAATACGGTACTGCAGGTCAATCTCACCAGCGTCTTCCGCCTCTCGCAACTTGCCGGAGCAGAAATGCTGAAGCAAGGTCGCGGAAAGATCATCAACATCGCTTCTCTGCTCTCGTTTCAGGGAGGTATTCGCGTGCCCGCCTATGCTGCTTCCAAAGGCGGCGTGGCCCAGCTTACAAAAGCCCTGGCAAACGAGTGGGCAGGCCGCGGCGTGCAGGTCAACGCGATTGCGCCCGGTTACTTCCGCACTGAAAATACCTCGGCGCTACAGAAGGATGAAACCCGCAACCGCCAGATACTGGAACGTATTCCGGCGCAGCGCTGGGGAGAGCCGGAGGATCTGGCTGGAGCCGCAGTCTTTCTGGCTTCATCTGCCAGCGACTATGTCAGCGGGGAAGTATTGGTTGTGGATGGCGGCTGGATGGGGCGTTAGGAATCAATATGGGCGAGATCGAAGTATCCCATCGGGAAATCGTGAAGCCCAGTGTCCCCGAGCCGGGGCTGCAGCGGCAAGTACTGGCCCACAACGCAAACCTGATGCTGGTGCGGCACCAGATGCAAAAGGGATGGCAGGGAGAGCGCCATAGTCATCCGCACGATCAACTGGTTTATGTGATTCAAGGACATCTCACCTTCACCAGTGGTCCATCGACATTTGAAGCGAAAGCGGGAGATAGCTTTGTCGTGCCAGGCGGAGTCGAGCACCAGGCTTCCGCTGTTGAAGACTCCGAAGTTCTCGACGTCTTCAATCCGTCTCGCGAAGATTACGCGCCTGTGCGTGGCCTGGAGTAACTGGTGATGGTATCCGTGGCAAAATACTTATCCACTCCAGGGCGAACGACGCGATTACTCTCCGCGCTTTGTCTTCTCACTGTGTTCTCGCTTCATGCCGAAAGCAGGCTGCGTTCTCCGTGGGACAGCCATTCCGTGAAACTTACCGACGCTCCATACACATGTCACGCAGTTGTTTCTTTATCTCCCGACCTGACAACGAGCGGCTTCTATGCAGATAGCAAGTCGTCCATCATCGATCCGGAAAAGTGGAAGGCATACACCGCGAGTTCAGGTCCGTATAAAGATCTTGGAAACCGTGTGGTCGATGCCGCCGATGCCTATCAAACGACAGGCAGCCGCGCCGCAGTGGACTGTGTTTTGCAGCATATGGAGGCGGCCGCGAAAGGCGGAGTGTTCACTGGTAAGATGTCGTCCAATCAGGCCTACTACGTGCAGGGATGGGTTATCGGAGCTGTTGCGATTGCATATCTGAAAGTGCGCGGCAGCGGACTCGTCAGTTCAGACAAGCAACAAATCATTCTCCCGTGGATCGAAAAAGTTGTCGCGCAAAGCCAGGATTATTTCGAGGCGCACAGGAAGAATTCTGCAGGCGACGCGCAGAATAATCATCTCTACTGGGCGGGAGTTGAAGTTGCGGCGGCAGGTATCGCTGCAAATAATCGAAAGCTCTTCGACTGGGGCATGGAAACATATCGAGCAGGCATAGCGGAGATACAAGCCGATGGTTCGCTGCCACAGGAGATGCGGCGAGGCCAGCGGGCACTGCACTACCATTTGTATGCTCTGGCCCCGCTGGTCTATCTGGCGGAGTTTGGCGAAGAGAATGGGCTTCACTCCTATGCCGAGCGTGACTACGCGATCAGGAAGCTGGCGACTCTCTGCGTCCAAGGACTGGAAGACAATAGTTTCTTTGTGAAGGCCACAGGCATTCCACAAGACACGCCGAGTGGCCCTCCGGCAGCGGAGCAGATCAGCTGGGCAAGAATCTACCTCGCACGATTTCCCGATCAGCAGTTGGCAAAGCTTCTGGATCAGGCGAAATCCATGAGCTATATGTATCTGGGCGGCCTGCCGCCCGGCAATCTCGCAGAACTGAAATGAAAAGCGTTCGGAGGAAATAGTATGCATACCGTAGTGATGCCGCCACCCGAGATGGAAGCCGTCAAGCATGCCGATCCGTATCAGCTGCAAAGTATAGACCGCGTTGTTGCGCTGTTGGATATGTTGAGCGAAAGCGATATTCCGCTGAGCCTTGCGGAAATCTGCGCGCGGATGGGTTTGCACAAGAGCACGGCCCATCGATCGCTTATCGTGCTGGAGCGCACTTCGATGATCGAGCGCACACCGGAAGGAAAATTTCGGCTGGGGCTCAAGCTGTATGAACTGGGCAACAGGGCGGTGGAACAGATGGATCTGCGCGACCGCGTGCAGCCTTTTTTCCGGCGCCTTGCGATGGAGGTCGGCGAGACCGTGCACCTGAGCGTTCTGCAAAGAACGAAGGTCGTATATCTCGACAAAGTGGAGCCAAATCGCAGAGTGTGCATGACATCGAAATCGGGTACATCGAATCCTGTCTACTGCACGTCGATGGGCAAGGCCATGCTGGCTTTTTTGCCGGAGGAATTGCGTGAAGAGATCATCAGCAAGATCAAGTTCACACGGCTCACGTCGAAGACTCTCTGCACGCGCGAAGCGCTGATGAAATCTCTGGAGCGAGTGAAGAAGCGCGGTTTCGCCATCGATGACGAGGAAATAGAAGTGGGCGTGCGCTGCGTCGGTGCTCCAATCTTTGACGAGAATCACTTCCCAATTGCAGCTGTCAGCGTCTCCGGGCCAGCCTCGCGCATCACGGTGCAGAGCGTTCCCGGGATCGCGGAAAAACTGATTCGCTGCTGCAACGAAATTTCCCGCACACTTGGTATCCATGATAAAAGGCGATCGAGATACAGCTCGCCGCTCTTTCATCACTATGGCAATTAGCCGATTTCCGGTGAGAGAGCGGTCTACTCTCGCACTTTCACGACGATGGTGCTGAACAGCGTTCCCGGCGCAATCTTCAATTGGTGCGGGGTACCGGCGGGGATATGCACAACGTCGCCTGCGGCGATCAACTGCGTATTGCCGCCCTGGATATCCGTTCCCTGTTTTTCTCCATCATTGACAGTTTTTGCATTGTCGATGATGCCACCAGTAATCAGCGTTGCCTGACCCTGTGTGACGACGAACACGTCATCATAGTGAGCGTGGCTCTCGGCACCTCCGCTTGCCGTCCGCACTGATAGTTTGATCTGATGGCTGCCGTAATCGCCCAGCGTCGAACCGCTACCGCCGGAGGCCTGCGCCTTGGGTGCAAGATCGCTCAACTGTTTTTGAATATCCTGTGCTGAGAAGTACTCCGCTTTCTTCGGACTACTTTGCGCCTGCGCGAAAACCGCCAGCAGCGGAAACATGCATACAGCTATCGATAGTTTTTTCATCGCCTCTCCTATTTACTGCAACCCATCAATCGGAACTGGGTCCATGTCGGCATAGTCCTGGTTTTCTCCACCCATGCCCCAGCAGAAACTGTAAGCGCCTGTTCCAGCACCCGCATGGATCGACCATCCCGGCGACACAGCTACTTCGTAGTTCCGCATTACCAGATGCCGAGTTTCTTCACCGGGCCCCATCAAGTGAAAGACACGCGCCTCGGGAGCGAGATTGAAGTACATATAAATTTCTGAGCGGCGCATGTGAGTATGGGGTGGCATCGTATTCCAGACACTGCCGGAATGAAGATGTGTTACCCCCATCACTAACTGGCAGCTCTTCGCGCCGTCAAGAAATATGTACTTATAGATAGTTCGCTTGTTACTGGTCTCTACAGAGCCGAGTTGCGTTGGGTTCGCGTCTTCTTTATGGATCAGAGTTGTAAGATGGCTCGTGTGCGCAGGATAACTAAGGAGATAGAAAATGGCTGGAGCATTTTCATCGTGCGAAGCGAAGGCGATGTTCGGATTTCCTCGTCCAATGTACAGGCAATCAAGGTTTTCCAGCGTATGTGCCGTGTCCCCGACTGTTACCGTACCAGTTCCTCCAATGTTTAGTACACCGAGCTCGCGGCGTTCGGTAAAGTAGCGGGACTTCAACGCATTGTCGGTTGGCAGCGATAATGCCTCCGCTTGCGGCGAAGCTATGCCGACGACTGCGCGATCAAGATCGACGTACGCCAATTGAATCGACCCAGGTTGATACAGAGAGTCGATCAGGAAAGCTTCTCTAAGCTCTGATGTCGTCATGCGTAAATATCGAATCGGATCGGCGAGTAAATGCGTTTTCATAGATTTCCCTGGGCTTCTTCAAATTCCTGCAAATGGTGCATCAGTGCTGCTTCGGAAGCTGTTCTAACAGCCAGCGGACATACTCTTTTCCGCCTCCGAAATTGTCGTAGGGGGGAGGCAGCTTTCTTCCGTCGGTGTATTCGTTATAGAGCCATGGATCGACGAAGCCGACAACCTTCCCATTGCCATATTGCGTTTCGGCCATCAGCACATCGCCTTTGAATTGCCAGATGGAAGTAGCAGGCGGTTTTATCGTCAACGTGCAAATCTCTTTCATAAAGAGGATGTGGGGCGCGTGAAAAATCGGTCCTTTGCCACTGACGTCGATCCTCCCCATCTCATATCGATCGTTGTCCACGGCATTGCGCAGCACGCTGTTGAAGTGCATGCCAAAATATTCCGCGAGAATATTGAGGTGATCCAGGTCTGCGTGGCTCGTGTCGTTTTCCATGATGACCAGCATTCCACCTTGTTTTACCCACGCAGCAATTCGCGCAGCGGAATCAGCATCCATGTAGTGTGGATTTTTATTCCAGCTAGGGTTGTCCGGGGAGACGATCAGGTAGATCTGAGCTTTACTTAAGTTTTGTGCGGTCGGCGCTTCGTAGAGTGTGTCGGTCTCCAATCCATATTCACGCAGCAGGTGACCGAATAACGAGAAGCCGCTGTTGCTGAAGTCGTTCCACTTATAGTGATAGGAAACCGTCTGGCCAGAAGCGTCTTTGCGTGTCTGGCTGTTGAACCATGCGTCGAGCAGGATTGTCTTGCCATGTCCAAGCGTTGCGGTGGTTGCGGCTTCCATTTCGGTGCTGGCCATAAGAAAAGCGCCAACGCCCTTAGGATCGTTATCAATCACTTCCTGGCTTACGTAGTACGAGTAACTTCCATCGTGGATTGTGTTGGTGCCAAGCCCGATAGCTTTCACCGTACCCGTGAGCGTAACTTCTCCACCGGAGTCCACTTTTATGAAGTGCTTCAGAATTCCTTGATAGGCTCGCGATGCGTTCGATGAGTAGGCCGCGGGAAGATAGCCCAGGCGGACACCCTTTGCCAGAGCATAGGTAAACATGCATGCCGCAGACGATTCGAAGTAGTTGCCCTTTGCCTTTGGTTTGTCGACGACCTCATACCAGAGGCCGCTTTGTTTATCCTGATACTTTACGACTGCGGTTGCTAGCCGTTGCAGGATGCCTAGAAGCTTTTCCCGGCCGGGATCGCTGTCGCTGTAATAAGGCAGGGTATCGACGAGGGCCATCATGTACCAACCCATGCCGCGTGCCCAGAAGTTTGGAGATATCCCGGTTGTTTTATCTGCCCAGACCTGCTTCTTCGTTTCGTCCCAGCCGTGGTAGAGCAAGCCTGTTTTGGGATCGCGTGAGTGCTCTTCCATCAGCACAAATTGTTTCGTTATATCGTCGAAATCCTGTAGCTGGTGGAAAGTCGCAGCGTATTGGGCATAGAAAGGCTCTGCCATGTACAAGCCGTCGAGCCACATTTGCTGGGGATAGCGCTGCTTGTGCC
>JAATFH010000526.1 GCA_015655315.1 Terriglobales bacterium | reverse complement strand
CTGGCGCTGCTGCTGGCGGCGGTGGGACTATACGGAATCACCTCGTATCAGGTATCACGCCGAACCAGCGAGATCGGACTGCGGATGGCATTGGGCGCGAACCGCAACGACGTGCTGAAGATGGTGCTACGCGGTGCTCTTATGCAGGTAGGGCTGGGGCTTGCAATCGGAATCCCAATCGCGTTGGCGGGAGCACACGCGATCGCAAGTCAGCTTTATGGCGTGAGCAGCTACGATCCGGCAAGCCTGGTAATAGCAATAGCGGCACTCTTGCTTTCGGCGGTGATTGCGGGAGTGCTGCCAGCGCGCCGCGCCGCTAGCATCGAACCGATCATGGCATTGCGAGTGGAGTGAAGCTCGAAGACGCTGTAATCGCCGGAGTTAGAAAGCATAGTGCAGACCGAACTGCATAACTCGAGGCTTACTTAAAGTCTGCGAAAAATATCCCAGCGACTGTGCGTAATACAGGTAATTACTCAAGGAACCATCGTCCATCTGGACAGAGTTCGTTACGTTGAAGGTGTCCCAGGAGAAGCGAAGCTCTTGTTCGGAAGCAATCTTCCATACCTTGCCGAGGCTTGTGTCGATTCCAAAATAGCCGGGACCGCGTAAGTTGTTCCGTTGCCCAGCTTCTCCGGGATACGCATAGCGAAAGGCGCTTATGGCATTGACTCCATCCTTGAATACATTCGGATTTCCGTTCGAGTCATAGTAAACGCCGGTTTTTGGTTTTGGACCGACCAGCACAGCTTTGGCATCCTGCTGGAAATCGGTGGCAAACGCATACGTCGAGATACTGAAGGGATAACCGCTAGACCAACGAGCCAGGCCCGAAAGCTGCCAGCCTCCTATGAAACTGTCTGTCAGACGATCCGCGCCTCCGCCCCAGCGCATGCCGCGTCCAAACGGCAACGCATAAATCAGATTGCCGTTGATCTGATGCCGGGTATCGAAATCCGAGGGCGCATAAAACTGGTTGGGACTCCATGCATTCACGACCTGTCCGCTAAATGCCACGGCGGCCCCGCTGCCATTTTCAAACTCATTGACGCGTTCCGCGTTCGAGTTCTCGTCCAGCGACTTAGAGAAGGTGTAGTTAAAATCGCCTATCAGGGAACCGACCTGCCTGCGCAATGTAAGTTCAAAGGCGTTGTAACTACTTACGCCCTTCGAGCGCCAGGAGTACAGACTGGAAAACTGATCGTCGTAGTATGCGAACTGACCAAGCCTTGAGCATGCAGGAAAGCACTGCGTATCCAGCGTTTGCAGGGCAAGCGCCGCGTTGTTCGGGTTGCCGTAATACAGGTCATAGATGTTCTGGGTTGCCGTTGGATTCGATGGCGTTCCCGGAGCATAGCCTGAGATTCCACCCGCGCCTGCGGCATTTGGAAATAAATTTTCCCAGTAGTCTATCTTTTTCACCTGGCTTTCCGGTGTATTGGCATTCCCTAATTTCGCAAGCATGGTTGCAGCCTGGAAGTAAGTCATGCCCGATTGCGGATCTTTGATATTCAGTGGTGTCGCCATATCGACTTCCTGTAGCAGGCGGCGGCCGAGTCTCCCCACATAAGACAACTGAAGGATGAAATGGCTTGGTAATTCCCTTTCTACCGACAGATCGAAACCGTAGGAGTAGGGCGTCTTCATCTTGTCGTCCAAGCCCCAGGCGACAGCGAAACTGCCGTTGGTATTCATGCCGGGAGGCGTGAAAGGAAAACCGCCTTGCGGCTGCGCGGGAAGTTCCGGAACAGGTGGTCCGCCTGGAGAAGTCGGGCAGCCGTTTGTTCCTGGAATGCTTGTCAGCCCTGTGAAGCGTACTGCGCAGCTCGTTGAGCTGATTGTCGAAGGATTTGTCAGGGAGGTCGTCAAACCAAACGAGCCTTGACGGTCAAAGGTATTCACAATGCCTTCGCCGAAGTGGTCGTAGAACATCCCGAAGCCTCCGCGTATGGATGACTTTCCTTTGTCTCCGAAGATGCTGTGAGCGAAACCCGTCAAGCCTGCGGGAGAGTATGCAAAAGCGAAGCGCGGAGCAATATCCTTGTAGTCAAATCCCCAATAAGGCTTGCCTCCGTTTGCTTTTCCACTGAGCGCGAAGGTAATGACCGGATGATAGGTCTGTCCATTCGCCATAGCTTCCGCGCGATTCTTGAAGAAAGTACTAAGACTCGGTGTAGGAGCTACCTGATTACCATTGGTCTCATAGGGTGGCTGGAGAAGCGTATAACGCAGACCAAAGTTAACTGTAAGTTTGGAGTAACTCGCCAACTGTCCTGAAGATAGAACTCCCCTTCATTTGCTTTGAAGTGTCGAGGTACCAATGCCTGTTGCGGTAGAAACCCACTCTTGGTCTGGTTATAGATGGCAGTGATCGAACCAAGGATTCCAGTAACATCTGTTACCGCGGCATCATAGGCGGCTCCAAAGTCCGCGCTGACCGGCTGCAGATTCGGATTGATAGCAGGGTCGAGATCCTGTCCCGTGTTGGCGATTCCACCTTGCAGTAACCATGTAGGGTGAGGAGAAGCTGAGGTAAAGTTTTGCGCATTGGACAGGCGGTTATTGTCGATGATCCGCCAGTTGACTCCAACTTGCAGGGTGTGATTTCCAATTGTCTTCGTCAGATCATCCATGAACTGGTTTACTGGGACGGTTACATCCGTTGTCGGGGTGAAAGCAACCTGATTGCTGATGTCCCAGAAGCTGACGTAGGAATACGGATTCTGCCCGGCAGTATTCACGCCTTGCCGCACGTAGGCATACCGCAGATTGTTGATCAGGGTTGGACTCAGCAAAGCGGTATATCCAACGGCAATACCCTTATTGTTGGTGCGTATGACACTGCTCGGTGGCTGCCCGGGAAACTGTGGGGCGCCCCGACCCTGATGTTCGGGAAATAGACTCCGCCCTTTACGAAGGATGCGCCACCGGCAATTGCGAGATAGTTCTCGTCGCTCGGATGGTAGGTCGCACTGGAATGCGTAAGAAGCGTTCCCTTATCGACCAGAGAATTGATGAAAGGCGCATTCTTGCGGTCGCCGATAACGTCGCCGTAGGTCGTATTTTCCATCATCACCAGAAAAACATGGTCGAACCCGGGCACCGAGGAATGAGGGACTTCAAGTGCAGGAGCCTGCACCGCCGTCGAGAGTTTGAGTTCCAGGTTATCGACATAGCCTGTGTTGACATGATTTGCTGTACCGATAAATTGCACCTGAACCGAGATAGACCTCGTCTCGGCTGGTAGGAAATTGCTTACGACTCTTTTCAGAAAGGCACTCGTATTTTTTCGATCCGCTGCTGTTACGACAGGCAAGGCTGCGGCATGGCCCAATATGTGCCCCCGAGCATCAAGAAAATCAGCCGTCACCACTACCCTGCCAGCATCCTTCGCCTTGCCGCCAAGCCAGCCTGAAAAGGTATACGTAACCGAACCATTGTGAAAATACGATCTACCTCCAGACCGACTTGAGGGTAGAGCTGTTGGAATCGTTTTGCCAGGTTCCAATGGGTCGTGGCCCGTCTGCCGTTGAGCAATCCCGCTTCGGCAAGAATAAAAGCGCCCGTGCAGATCGAAGCAATTCGGCGAGCGCGAGGAACCACTGATTTGAGATAGCTCAATAGTCCGGGCGTTGCCGTGGGGACATTGTGTTCGGCGGCGATCACGATCGTGTCAAAGGCTCGACGTTTAAATGGGCGCGTCTGAATCTCATATCCAAGAGACGTCGCCACTCCCCCTCCGTGTTCAGAGACCAGCGTCAACTCATACACGGGTGAGCCCACCTTCCAGTTCGTAAGTTCGAACACGGTGCTAACGGACAGAGTGATGGGAGAAAAGGACGGATAGAGGACGAAGCCAATTTTGGGCATCTGGTAGCTCCGGCCTCAGTGTATGCCGCGCCACATCGAATGTCCTAAAAAGTCGTGGATATGACATCCCAGACATTCCGGATCGCGCTATTGTTCGTTTAAGTACGGATGCGCCTGCCCAGTGATTTCAATCCGAATACATGCAACGAGATAACAAAAGGAGTAGGAAAATGACTCAGGACTCAAACTCGCAATCCAACAATCCCAGGGACAACGCACCATCTTTCGTCGAGCACCATGTTTCGCGGGAGAAGGGAAACATCTACGCACGCGACTACAAGGGCGTTGGCCCTGCTTTTGTCCTCATGCACGGCTTCCCCGATAACCTGCACATCTGGGACGATCTGGTTCCCCACCTGACAGCTAGCGGACGTCGGGTCGTGACGTTCGACTTCCTCGGCTTCGGCGCCTCGGACAAACCCGCCGGTGCTGCGTACAGCTTCGAGCAGCAACTGGGCGATCTCGAAGCGGTCGTCGAGGGGCTAGGCCTGGGGAAGATCGTCCCGGTCGCTCACGATTCTTCCGGGATCGCGACGCTCAACTACGCGCTCGCACACCCACAGGGAGTCGACTCAGTCATCATGCTGAATTCGGCCTATGCCGAAGACTCCACGGTCCTTTGGCCTGAGATGATCACGCTCTTCGCGAACAACAGCCTCGGTGCGCTTGCAATCGCTATTGCCCAAAGCCCTGAACAGTTCGGCTGGCTGCTGAACTGGCAGAAGCAGAAATTCCTCGAAGCCATTCCGGAGGCGCAAAAGCCCCATTTCAGCGCATTCCTCGGGCCACTGATCAGCGACAACTTCATCGTGCAGCCCAGCTCCGGACCCGCGTTTGTGCAATTGGCGGCGCAGTTCTTCGATGCTCACATCCAAAACGCCAAGCGTCTGCCAGAGCTTAAGGAGCTCGATATTCCGGTAAAACTCATCTGGGGACAGTTTGATCCTTATATCACTGTGGCCGTGGCCGAGCGGCGCAAATCTCAGTTGAAGCATGCTTTCCTGACTGTCGTGCCCGCGGGTCATTGACTGCAAATCGATGAACCACAGCAAGTGGCCACCGCGGTGCTGTCAGAAGTGCTGACGACTGCCGGAAAGTAGTGCGGCAAGGGCGCGCAGCCTGCAAAAACGCCGCCTGTATTGAACTATTCAGGAAAGCAATGATCGCCAAACTTTTTCTCGGATTCGTGGCGCTGATGGCAGGGATAGCCGTAGCACTTGTTGCCCGCTACATGAGTGGCCGATCCGCATTGTGGCTCGCAGCCGGACTGTTGGTGTGGTTCATTTATGCCGGTCTGCTGGGATACTTAGGCATTATCCAAAACACGACAATGCGTCCCCCCGGAATAGCTCTTATCATCGTTCCGGTTCTTGTATGTCTCTTCCTTTTCATTGTCATTGTTGTCCGATCCGATGCCGGCGCACGCCTCGCACTGGCATTCCCGCTCTGGATAATTCTGGGCACCCAGAGTTTTCGCGTCGGCGTCGAGTTGTTTTTGCATCGGCTCTGGATCGATGGTCTTGTTCCTAAAATGTTGACCTTCAAAGGAGCAAACGTAGACATCTATATTGGAGCGTCGGCACTGGTCATCGCATGGATATCCACGCGCGGTCGATTGGGTATGAAGCTCGCTCTCGCCTGGAACGTGTTGGGCCTTCTTGCGCTGACGAATGTCGTGATTCGTGCAGTGCTGACAGCTCCCGGGCCTCTCAACCTGATCCGCACAGAAGTTCCCAATCGAATGATGGGCACATTTCCGTTCCTGTTTATTCCAGGATTCTTTGTGCCGCTGGCAGTCGTGTTACATGTGCTCGCAATACAGTCCATTCGCGAATCGTTCAGGAACAGCTCAACGCCAGGTTACGAATCTAAAATGGGATGAGCAGGTCTTTCGGATCGAAGAGAGACTTCAAATCTCTGCAGTGCCGAGGTCCAGATCCTTTGTCTCCCGGATCAACGCCAAGCCTAAAATACTTAGTACAGCCGCAAGAAGAAGGTAATAGCCGACATATTGGAGGCCGAAAGTCTTAGCCAACCAGGTTGCGATATAAGGCGCCAGCGAGGCGCCAAGAATACCGGCAAGATTGAAAGCGAGCGAACTGCCCGTATAGCGAACTGACGTTGGGAACAACTCCGACACCAGGGTGCCGAGTGGCCCATACGTCAAGCCCATCAGTAACAGCCCTAAAGCCATCATTGCGACCGCTCCGATCGTACCAGCCTGAAACATGGGCGCCAAAATCAGGGCGAAGGCACCGATCCCAATCGTGATCCAGATCATCACGCGACGCCGTCCATGTTCTGCCAATATCGCGGAAATGGGAATCGTCAGGCCAAATAGAGGTACGCAGAGTAGCTGCAGCAAAAGAAACTTCTGACGGCTATATCCGAGCACACTGGTGCCCCATGACAGCGCGAAGACCGTCATCAGATAAAACAGTACGAACGTAGCCAGACAGATGAGAATCCCTGCGAAAAGCATTCGAGTATGTCTGCGTACCACAACGCCAATCGGTAGACGTACCTGCTCGCCACGTTTGGCGGCGCTTTCAAAAACAGGCGTCTCCGTCACGGTAAGCCGAACATAGAGACCGACAAACACTAAAGTAGCGCTCGCCAGGAACGGAAGCCGCCAGCCAAAAGCAAAAAACTGTTTGTCAGTAAACCATCGCGACAGTACCAGGAAAACGCCTCCAGAGAGGAAAAAACCGATCGGCGCGCCGAGTTGAGGAAACATGCCATACCACGCTCGTTTCTTTGGAGGCGCATTCTCGATTGCCAGCAGAACAGCGCCAGCCCATTCCCCACCGAGGCCGATGCCCTGTCCAAAACGGCACAGAGCAAGAAGAAGAGGAGCGATGATGCCGATCACTTTGTAGCCTGGCAAACATCCAATCGCGACCGTTGATACTCCCATCGTCGTCAACGCAATCACCAATGTCTTTTTGCGTCCGAATCGATCGCCAAAATGCCCGAAGAGCGCCGATCCGATCGGTCGAGCAAGAAATGCGATTCCAAAGGTAGCAAGTGACGCCAGCCGGGCAGACGCGGGATCAGACGACGGAAAAAATAAGGCAGGAAAGACCAGCACCGCCGCCGTCGCATAAATGTAAAAGTCGAAAAACTCTATGGTTGTCCCGACTAGACTTGCAAACAGAATTTTTCCCGGAGTATTGACCGGCTTACTCATCCGTGGTGCAGCTGTGCTCATTTGATCTCCGCAGTTTCTCTATCCACCAGCCCGACAATTGTTCGCGATTCCAACGTATTCAGCTATCTGGTGGAGATGCCGCATGTCTCACCGTCATTCAGGCAAGAACTCATCGCCACTGACCGAGGGAGCATCGCCGCTTGCCCTTGATACGTTCCGGCCTCATCGATGAGCTGCCAAACAGTCGCATTTTCGATACGGAAACGTCTTCCATCTTTTCTGATGCGTATGCCTGAGTATCCTGCAACAAAACCATCGCGCTTGACCTGTTCCAGGAATCGCTGTCGTTCCCCGCGTTCCGGCGCCTCGGCCGAGAGACGGGACGGCAGACTCGTCAGCTCATCCCAGTGATACCCAAACAGTTCTTGTGCGGCTTTATTCCCATAAACAAAAACTGGATCGGTTGCCGTATCGTGCGCGAGAATAGCGAACGGAGCATCCTCATATAACCATTCTGCTTCCCGCGCGCTTTCGATATCTCCAGGAATGAGCGTTTGCCCCGTAAGACGACTATAACTGCCTGCGAGCAAACTCAGGAAGACTGGATCCTTGCGCAAATCCATCGACAATTACCTGTTAGCGGATGACGGCGCATGCGAAGCTGCTGTCCGCATGCGATTCTGACGACAGTTCTCTATTCCTGGACAACGGCTTTCACCAGATTCCGCGGACTGTCTACATCGATGCCGCGAAGGATGGCAGTGAAGTAAGCCAGCAGCTGCAACGGAACGACTTCAAGAATTGAAAGAAGATACTCGCTGGCATTCGGGATGGGCACGGTGAAATGTGCGATCTTCGGCACTTCACGATCACCTTCCGACGCCAGGGCAATGATCTCGGCCCCCTGAGCCTGCATATCTTTCATCAGCTGCACAGTTTTTTCATAACGCAGAATGGAGTCGGGATCGTTCCTGTCCTGCGTGGCAATCATCACCAGAGGTGCGTCTTTGCTGACAAGAGCGTTAGGGCCATGCTTCAGTTCGCCGGCAGGATAACCTTCTGCCTGCACATAGGCCGACTCCTTCAGCTTGAGCGCGCCTTCACGCGCAATGGCGTAATGAATGCCGCGGCCCAGAAAGAGGAACCCGCGCGCATTGCGCGTACTCTCAGCGATTTCGTGCAATTGTTTTTCCCATGCCGCCAGCGAAGTCTCAAGCAAACCAGGCAAAGCTTCCAACTGCTCAATCAAACTGGCAACGGAATGGGTTGTCATCCTGCCGCGCAGCCGCGCCATCGAAAGCGTCAGAAGATACAGCACGACAAGTTGCGTCGTGAAACTCTTCGTCGCGGGAATCGCCTTTTCCTTACCGGCAAATGTCGGTAGCGAGGCATTGGCTTCGCGCGCCATAGTCGAGCCTGCGTTATTGGTGATGGCGACAGTCGAGAGGCCGCGCGACTTGCCTTCGCGCAGGGCGGCAAGCGTATCTGCTGTTTCGCCGGATTGTGAGATGACGATGACACCGGGATCCTGCAGCGTGTGCGTGGAGCGGTAGCAGTACTCGCTCGCATATTCCACGTCGACCGTAAGCCCAGCCAGGTCTTCGAGCATGATCTCGCCCGCGAGTCCGGCATGACGGCTCGAACCGCTGGCGGCGATGACGATTCGCTGATGGCCACGCAGCGCTTCGGCAACCGCAGCAAAAGCTTCCGGCGAAAGCGATCCATCTGTGACGTAATTGCGAATGGTGGCAGCCAGAGCTTCGGGCTGCTCATAAATCTCACGCAGCATGGCGTTCGAAAAATTGCGCGTATCGAGCGATTGCGACATATAAGGTTGAGTCCTGCCTTCCATTGTCGCTCAAGACAAACCTGTATGGACAGCTAGACGGCCATTTTTTGCGCAAAGAAAAAAAAGCGGGTGCAAGCGTGTATGCCTGCACCCGCCGCGATTGGAAGCAGTTAGAACGTGTATTTCAACGCCAACTGGATCTGCCGTTCGACTGAATTGGTGCTGGTGATCTGACCAAAGGTAGCGAAACCGGACGCGTTGTTAGATGGAGAACCGAGGCTGACCGTATTGAGCAAGTTGAAGAAGTCAGCGCGGAATTCGAGGTTGCTGCCTTCGGTGATAGAGAATTGCTTGCTGGCGGCCATATCGAAGTCTTTGTAACTCGGAGCCCGCTCAGAACCAACCCTAGCTGTACCAAAACCAGTTGAGGACTCTTCCCCATATGCACACGTTGTAACATTGGTAGCGTCAGATGCACAAGGTAATGCGGATGGATCGGTTCCAAACCAGTGATCTGTAGACCGATCGGTTATTTTCAAGGGATGATAGTGAGTTGCACGATCTGTCCGCTGGTTAACATTGTAGAACCTATTGGAAGAGATAGTGACCGGGAAGCCGGAGTGCAGGCTGGCAACTGCACCAAGCTTCCACCCTCCCACTGCCAGATCTTCAAAGCGATTCATACCCGAGCCAAACATCTTTCCACGCCCAAATGGCAGATCATAATAGCCAGAGAACGAGAAAATGTGAGTCGTGTCGAAGAAGGCCGGACCGTAGTCAGCGCCTCCGTCATAGGCATTCTGCCAATAAGCGGACTGGGAAGCTACTCCATTCGCACCATAGTAGCCAAGATTATTGGACATCGACTTGCTGTACGTATAGTTCGCCAGGAACTCAAGCCCATTGCTGGTACGCTTGCGCAGCGACGCCTGCAATGCGTTGTAGTTCATCATGGCTTCCGATTCCGTATAGCTCACAATGTTAGGACTGCGGGTCGGGTTATCAGGGGTCGGATACTGCGGGAAAGCGGGGAATTTTGCAAGTGGATATTGGCAAGCCTGAATCGCCTGGTCAGGGCAGGGAGCCTGGTTGCCTTCGCGGGGATCTACCAGGTGATTGCCGATCTGTCCCAGGTAGGCGACCACCAAAGACATATTATTGTTGAATTGATATTCCGAGGTCAGGTTGAACTGCTGTATCAATGCAGGCTTCAGGTCTGGCTGCCATGCCCTGATATTGAGTCCGTCAAAACTTCTCGGGTTAGCCGGCGCAGGGAAACCATTCTCAAGCAAGAATCCGGGAGCACCCTGGATTGCGTTTCCGGAAGCGTCGATAAAGAAGGGCGGATTGAGAGGCAAGCGAAGGCTGGCGACCGTGCCTTCCATAAAGTTCGTGATCGCATAACCGCCGCGTATCACAAAACGATCATGGAAACTCTCCGGTGAGAAAGCAAATCCAATACGAGGCATAAAACCACCCCAATAGGAGTTATACAATGCCTTACTCGCGCCATTCTGGCCTGCATACGAAATGGCACCTGTGAAGATGTTGACATTGACCTGCTTGTTGTTGACTTCATAGAGTGGTTGATCCCACTCCCAACGCAGACCAAGATTGATGGTCAAATTGGGCATAAGCTTCCAGTCATCCTGGAAGAAGAGGGCATCGCGCCACTGCCTTTGCCCCAAGCGACTGACAACGCTTGGGCCTTGGCCATAGAACTCTGCCTGATCCACTAAAAAGTCAGCGAAGCTATCACCGGCGAGACCTGCCGCATCATCTTTTGTGTATCTTCCATCAAAGCCGAACTGCCCTAGAGCGCCATCATTCCCGGCATAATAGCGGTTCTGTTGATACCGGAGCGCCTGACCCCCAAATTTGACCGTATGCTTGCCAAGCTGCCAGCTTACGTTGTCACCATAAGTAAAGGTGTTTGCAATGCTGTCAGACGACGCGCCGCTGGATCCGATGGCGGTAAGGCTTGTCCCGCCATTGAAGTTCATCTGGCTAAACCCTGGGAAGCCCTGCACACCCGGAATGCCAAGCTTCTGGTTTCCGTCTAAGCCGAAGTTGCCAGCTAAATCAACAGGAAAGTTTGTATACCGAGACCGGCCGTACCCAGCACGAGCTTCGCTGACCACATTCGACGAGAAAGTATGAGTCCAGTTCACAATGAAACCCGTGTAAGGGTCTGCATTGTTTAACGGGATTTCCGTCGGGATGCTTACAGTGCTGTTGCCATCGTATTCGCGACCGATAGTGAAGCGACCGGAAACAAGATCGTTTTGACGAATCTGCCAATCGATCTTTATATCGCCCTGATCGTTTTGAACAAATTGTTTTTCAGCACCGGAATAATTTCGAACTGGAATGGAAGTGCTGCCGCCGCCGAGGAGATTAACTATCGTATTATTTCCTGGGATGGTCTGAGCCGGATATATATCTGGATGCGATAGGAAAAACTGAGCTGCCGGATTGACGGTGTTGAACTGCTTTAGTACATAAAGAGGGTTACCGCTACTATCTTTTTGATTCGTCTGTACAGGCACCAGACCAGTACGCATCTGGTCCGTTGGAACCGCGTAAAATGTTGTGTTGTTCGTGTGCTGGCGTGCGCCCTGATAATCGAAAAAGAAGAAGAGTTTATCCCGTTTGACCGGGCCGCCTAGCGTTCCCCCAAATAGGCTGCGATTAAAGGGATTTACCGGGGCAATTGAGTCAGGAGTGGTGTGCTTATTGCTCCAACTGTTTGCGTTCAGATTCTGATTTTCCAGAAACCAAAAAGCATTGCCATGAAAATGATTGGTGCCGCTCTTGGTCACCATGACGATCTGGCCGCCATTGGCGTTGCCATATTCGGCG
>JAATFH010000444.1 GCA_015655315.1 Terriglobales bacterium | reverse complement strand
TATACAGTTCCTGAATGACCCCGGTCTTCTGATCGTGAGAAGTTCCACGCGCAGCCGGATGGCCATCTTCGAGAAAACGCCAGAACATATGCTGTACCCGATCTGTCGTGTCAAAAACACAGGCACATAGCCCTTTCGGTGTCTTCTCGAGCGCGTCAAATAGCATGCGCTCTCGGTCTTCGTGATTGGCATAACACTGCGCGAGGAAGGCCTGATCGTCGATCGCCTCCTCGTTGAGCGCCCAGGTGTCCTCCGCAAGCCCCAACGTAGCGTATGGACCGAACATCTTGGCAAGGTAAACAGAGTAAGCCACAGGATGAGAGATTGGCAGTTGCGGCTTCACTGGATCAATGTTCACCGGTGTGATGTAAATCTCAAGCTCTGGAGAGATTTCCTTCAAGTAAAAGCGGCAAATTCCGCGAGCACTGAAGCCCAATCCTGCATGGAACTTCACGGGTATCCATTCGGAGTACTCGCCTACCGTCAAAGTAAAATCCTGTGACTGTATCCTGATGCGCGCACGATTGCAATCGACATCCCTGAAGACTTCGAACTCTGCCTTCATCTCCTTCTCAGGGCCGTTAGAAATAGGGTTCTCAGGACCAGGAATAAAGGAATGGTAGCGCGACTTATCCGCTACGATGGGCACGCGCACGCCACCCTCGCGAAACGCCTCTCCGCTGAATCGAGTAGTACACAGACAGAATGTGCCCTGACTGCCTTTCAAGTCAGGCACACACATTCCTGACAGCAGAACGCCGGGAAACTTCTCTGGCGGAAATGTGACGGGCACGCGAATTACAGAACAGAAGATGCCCGCCTTTCCCAACCAATGCCAGAAAGGAGTGCTGCGCCGAAGGCCTTTGATCCGAGGCTTGCCAAGAGGCAGCGTGTACCTGCCGATCTTTATGCTGTGTTTCGGGCCCCGAATCTCCGCAGAAGATAAAAAAGGAAGATAGCTATTGAGATCGCGCGCGAGGAAATCATAAATATTATGTTTCCCTGGGTTTACACCAGTCATGAACGTTGACCATGCAACCGGTGAAATTGCCGGATAGGTCGTTCGTAGTTTCCGGAAAGTCCCATTATCGCGCAGCTTGCTGAAATTTGGCAATCGGCCTTCGGAGATAAACCGTTCCGTGAGTTCGGGATCCATCCCATCAAACCCAAGGATCACTGTACGCTGCACCTGAGCTTTCCCATAGGCCCGACGATGGCGTACAAATCGAGCGATAAAGCGGAATGGCCAGGTCACGAATGCATAGGCGGAATAGAGGAACGCGAGAAACACTGCCCAGAAAGAAGAAAGTATCGCGAAGCCCGCGCCGGGCCCTGCATAGGCTTCAGCACGCAAGGGGCAAAACAACAGCACCAGGAAGATGAAGCAGAGTTTTTGAGAAGCCATCCGTAATCTGGGCATTCTTGTTCCGCGCTTACTCATATTTCGACTCCTAGCACCCACTTGAATACAAATCCTGAAGCTACGGAAAGGACTAGCAATAACCAGACCCAGTTCCATTGCATCCACGCAAAATCGATGTAGCGGAAAGGATATCCAACTTCAATCGATTCAATCATGCTTCCTCTCGGCAGTGCAGGTTCGGCTGAGACCCATATTCGCTTCCACCAGGGAGCCTGCAAACGGAATTGCGAAAGACGCGTCAAACGTGACGATGCGACGACTTGCTTTTCGAAAGATTGTCCATCTGCTTCGATAATGACGTCGTACTGGCCTTCCTTGGTGGCGGACAGCCGCCAAACAACTTTGTTTTCATCTGCGATGTGTACAGGCGCTGCGGTGATCTCCAACCCCGCAGGTGTATGGATTGCCACTTTTTCACTTGCTGTAGCTGATACAACGCTGACCAGAAACGGCTGTCCTGTCCGAAGAGGTTCAAAACCTAAATAACGATCGGCTTGCACAACAAGGATGATGAGCGGAATGCCGCTGAACAGCAAAGGCCTCAAAGAGTATTTCAAATATCGTACAGTGCCTGAGAGAACCCGACCGTATGATTGGGCTACAACCGAAAGCTCATCGCGATAAACCCGCACCGCTAATAGATTTGCTTTGATTCGATCCTTTTCAATGCGAATTGCCGCTTGGTTGGAAGCGTAACGATAGACGAGCGTCATCAGAAATCCCGTCACAATGGACAGAAGGATGACGAGAAGTAAAGCCGAATCAACGCGAGTGCCGAATACCGAGCAGACAAAGTCGAACGCGCCAACGAGAAGAACAAACGACGATTGGAGAAGCAGGGACACTCGGGATTACTCAATATACCCCAGACCCTGAAGCCGCTTTCGAATAAGCTCCTTTGACCGCTCCTCATCTCCGCCAGAACGAAGTATCTTCTGTATCTCCTTCTCCAGCACGCGAACTACGAACTCATCGACGGATTCATAGCCGCCGGCCTTAACGCACGCCCGGACATCGTCGAGCAAATTCCCTTCAAGTTTTACTTTGTAAGAGCCGAACATTCGTACTCCTTTAGACCTACTGACCAGCACCAGGCTTAGGATCAGTGTAGAAAATGGAATGTCCCATCATACCTTTCGATTTGGGGATGCCAAATTCTGTCAGGATGGTAGGAGCGATGTCAGTCAGGGCAGGCGATGCAACAGCGATCTTTCGATTGCTCAGCAACACACCAGGGACAAGAGCCGGATCCATGCAGTGATCGCCGCTCCATCGATTTGTATTATTTTCCAAGATATCTGGAGACAATCCTCCAAGAATTGACTGCCAGCCTGCTCGATAGCCGCGGTTGTACCCCACGAGCAAATCCGGGCCTGAAGTGGAATATGGCCCCTGATACACCTCTCGTGCGACATCGACACGTGTGATAACTGGAAAACCGTTCTCCGGATCCTTGATCGCCAGCAACTTCTTCTTTATTTCGCGCAGTAGAGCGTCGGCAGGGGGTCCGGCTGGGACAATGCCGTGTTGTTCTCTTCCCTGCATGTTCAGATAAAGCCCATTTAGTCCCAATCCATAGGCGCGAGTACGGCTCCAGTCAACGTTTGCGAAGGGTCCGTCACTGCTTGACGCATCTCGATTAAGTACACGCAGATAACCATTGCGCAGTAACCAGGTATTCAGATTGAAGGAACGCGCATAGGGCGCAAAGCCATGGTCTGACAACACAAGAAGCGTTGTCTGCGAATCTATGTGCGACAGTGTCTCTCCTAGAACCTGATCGATCTGCTGATAGAAATCGCTAATGACAGATCCGTTTTTTCTGGCAAGCGCCGCATCATACGCTGGGTGCTGAGGATCCATCAGGCGCCAGAACATGTGCGAGTTGAGATCGAGACTGGAGAAATAAAAGAAGAACACACCACGCTTAAATTGTGGCAACTCTACGTCGAAGATTTTGCGATGTTCGGCTAGTACTGTGCGCGCTTCATCCAGATACTCATCGTCGTCCAGAACTCCATTAGACAAAGCCTTCGTGTCTTCTGCGATTCCCTGGGTGTAAAAATCTCCCACATCAGTTGCAAGCGCCTTTGAATAATCTCCGGGAGTGGAAATTGGCAGCGCCGGGTTTGCAGGGTCAATGTTGATCGGTGAAACGTAGAGTTGAAACCGTGGATGCACTTGCTTGAGATAGAAGCGGCAGATGCCGTCTACGCTGGCGAGAAAGGGCACCATCTCGAAACGAATGTGAATCCAATCGCTCCATTCGCCCTCTCGCAATATAAATTGCTGGTCATCGAGGGATATCCTGGCAAGGGATTCAAGCGGATCGATCGTCATTCGGAACGATTTTGTAGCAGGTGGCGAATTTTTTCGAAATGAGTTGTCTGGTCCAATCAGTTCAGTCTGCACCTGGAAGTTCTGCACTTTTACCGGAATGATCTGGCCACCTTCGACCGCACCAGCCTCGGTCGAAGGATCATCGGTGTAAAACGAGAATGTGCCATAGGTGCCGCGAAGGTCCGGAGTTCCCATTCCAGATAGCGTCTTCCCTTTTACCGGTACTGGGGGAAAGTTCGCAGGGATGCGAAAGATCGAATTAGGGACGCCATAGCGATCCAATATCTCCCAGAATGCGTCTCCCTTTCTCAACTGTTCCGCATGACCTCCTCCGATCGGCACTGTCCAGTTGCCAATGTGGATAGTGTGCGCAGCAGGCGTGACACGTGAGGTGGAAAAATAAAGTTCCATCGTCTTTGGGTCACGATGGATGAAGTCGAAAATTCCATGACCGCCAGCGTTCATGCCAGTAATCAGGTTCGACCAGGCCACGGGGCTCTGTGGCGGCGTACTGGTCGCCAACTCACGGAATGATCCCTCTTGTGCAAGCCTGGCAAAGTTCGGCATCTTCCCTTCGCTCATGAAGCGTCGCAATAATTGCGGGTCCATGCCATCGATGCCCAGGATGATCAGCTTCTGCTGACCTGACCATTTTCGATGTTTTGTGGTGTGCCATAGAAAGAGAGCAGTGCCAACAATCAGGAGGACAGCAGTTGCACCGTAGATCGTTTTTAAAAGCTGCTTCGATTCCATGGACTCTCAGCTAAACCCTTTGCATTTCCAAATCGAACAATCATGAGTCGATTTATTTCCCATCTGCAGCAAGATGAGTAGACGATGATTCTTCCTTGTGTGCAGTTTTGTGTCAAGCAGTTGCTGAGAATGAGACTCTCGGCGTTAAACTCCTTTCTATGCTGCGGCGGCTATTCTTCGGCTTATTTTTAGTTGCAGAACTTTTCTCCTGCCTTCAGGGCCATGCACAGTCTGGAGCCAAAACAGGCGATGCACCAAACATTATGCTGATCACGCTCGATTCCACCCGAGCCGACCGCATGTCGTTTCTTGGCGCGAAACATCTCACCCCTAACATCGACCAGCTTGCCGCACAAGGCCTCGTGTTTGAACGCGCCTATGCGCAGGCACCGCTCACAATCGTTTCCCACGCCAGTCTACTTTCGGGAACTTATCCACAAACGAATCTTGCGAGTGAATTTGGCGCACCGTTGGCTACCTCAGTACCTTATCTTCCAGAGTTGCTTCACGGCAACGGTTACCATACGGCGGCATTCGTAAACACGCGTCTTCTGGACCCGAAAAATGGTTTTGCTCCCGGCTTCGAACGCGGCTTTGACATTTATGACACGGGAAAATCATCGTCTACTGCGGCCAACGACGAATATCACGGCAGTTCTCCAGGTACGAATGAAGTAGTAGCTCGTGTCATTCGCTGGACCAGTACCCAACGTGGTCCGTATTTCGTATGGGTATGTCTGAGCGGCCCCGACGGTTCACGCGGAGAAAAGTCATACAACGCTGCTGTGACCTCGCTCGATGCCGCTGTTGGCGGTCTGCTAGCGGCACTGAAGAAACAACAGAGCTTTGACAATGCGCTTGTCGTCTTAGCCGCGGACCACGGTGAAAGTCTGGGCGCACATGGCGAGGAAACACACGGGGTATTCCTGTATGACGAAGCCATTCACGTGCCGCTGTTGCTGAAGCTTCCGCAGAACCAAATGGCTGGAAGCCGCGTCTCAGGGCGCGTGCGATTGCTGGACATCGCGCCGAGCATACTGGAAGTTGCGCGAGTTCCCGTTCCGTCGCAAATGCAGGGGCAATCATTGCTTCGATTGGCAAAAAGCAATCCTGCGGCAGATCAACCTGTATATTCGCGCAATGATTTTTCCCAACAAGCATTTGGCTGGAGCAGGCTGGAATCCTGGCGAAGCGGGAAGTATCTTTACATTCGCGCTCCGCACCCTGAGTTATATGACTTGTCGACCGATCCCTTAGCCATGAACGACATTTCCGGTAAATCCCGGGCTATTCTGCAAACGCTTGCGTCACAACTTGAAAATTTCGACAGTCGATTAAAGAGCGGGGTGAGGACTGCAAACGCTGCCAGTCTTACCTCCAGCGATATGCAGAAGCTCGCATCACTGGGATATATCGGATTGCAGAAGACGTATCCACCAGTGAGCGCTACACCTACTGGCATCAATCCTAAAGATGTGATCGATATTGCGAACAAAACCCTCTCTGCGTGGAGATCTCTCTATAACGCGGATGATACGGGAGCAACCTCCACCGTATTTCAGAAACTAATAGCGGCCGGACAAAAAGGGTTTCTCATTGATTGGGGGTTAGGCGTGAGCCTGGCCCGGAAAAAGCAATATATGGACGCGATCAAGCAGTTGCACGCAGCCGTACAGCTGCAACCAGACGTTGCATGGTTGCACTACGATATCGCCAACTGCCTTATGAAGACAGGCGATTTTAAGACCGCTATTGTCCATCTTGAGATCGCCAGTCATCTTCTGCCATTGAGTTCTTCGATCCATTCAGCTTTGACACAGGCGCAGGGACATATGGCAATACTGAAGCAGCCAGATAGCAGATAACCAGGGTTCAGGAAAGAGCGAATCTGTCATCATGGAGCTGCTCCAAAGTCTGAATAACACCACGTAGCTCAGCCAAGCCTTTCAGCCGGCCTATGGCCGAGTAGCCGGGCCTGATTTGCATTGCCTGCTCGTTCAGCAACTGCTGGCCATGGTCGGGGCGGAATGGGAGCGGAGTAGAATCACCGGACTCAACGCGTCGCCTCTCTTCATCCAGCAGCAGCGCAACCACGCCGATCATGTCAACATCGCCTTGCAAGTGAGGCGCCTCGAAGAAACTCCCCTGTGGAGCTTCACGCTTCACCGAACGCAGATGTGCGAACCAGATGCGATGAGCAACAGCGCGAACCATCTCTGTTAGGTCGTTATCTGCACGGACACCCAGCGATCCGGTACAGAAGGTAATGCCGTTGCTTGGCTCGGGCGTCTGCTGCAGAATAAAGTCCAGATCGGCAGCAGTGCTTACAATGCGAGGCAGTCCGAGCAACGGACGCGGCGGGTCATCCGGATGGATACAGAGCCTGATCCCAAGTTCTTGCGCCACCGGACAGACTTCACGAAGAAACTCGCCTAGATTTTGCCGCGCCGCATCGGCATCAACTCCCTCATAGTGAGCCAGTGCGAGACGTATCGTGTCGAGTGAGTATCCCGAGTCGGTACCAGGCAAACCAGCAAGCACAGTCCGCGTAAGATCATCGCGCTCCGCTGCAGACATCTTCTGGAACAGTGCATATGCATCTCGCTGACGAGCTTCCGGCCATTCGTCCGTCGCCGCTTTTCTTTTCAAGATATGGAGATCGAAGGCCGCAAATGCAATGTCGTCATAACGAAGCGTGAGAGCGCCATCCGGCAGACGCCAGCGAAGATCGGTGCGGGTCCATTCGAGAAGTGGCATGAAGTTGTAGCACACAATGGAGATTCCACAGGCTGCCAGGTTACGCAGGCTACTGCGATAGGCCTCAATGTGCGACTTCCAGAGCGGGCCACGGGTCTTGATCTCCTCACTCACGTGAAGGCTCTCGACCACCGACCAGCGAAGGCCAGCGGACAGTATCTCTTCCCTGCGTTTTTGAATGCGTTCTAATGGCCATACGGTGCCGGGCAACTGATCATGCAAAGAAGTTACGACACCCGTCGCTCCAGCCTGCCGCGCGTCTGCCAGCGTGACCGGATCTTGCGGACCGAACCATCGCCATGTCTGTTCCATTGAATACTCTCTCCTGCCTCCCGAATGTTCTCCCCATGAACTTTATCCGATACGCATGGAATCATACCGGATAAAGAATACGGATATCTCAGATCAGTCTCTTTGCACGACGCTGAAGTACTTCGATGAAGCTCGTATCCCATGCACCCGCCACTCAAACGATCAGAGAAAAGAAATCTTTATTGCATCTCATCGAGCGCTTCCGGCAGAATCCAGAAAGATGAAGGGACTCGACATGCCTGCGAAAGCTTCTACAGAAAACACTGAGCAGATGAGAGAGACAACATCAGACCTGGAGCAGGCCCATTCCACTACCGGCTTCATCTTGTGGCTGACGGGATTGAGAGGCGCAGGCAAGACCACGATTGCTCGGGCCGCTTATACGGAACTGTTGGCGCGCGGACTATGTGCCGAAGTGCTGGATGCCGATGAGGTGCGCCGACACCTCAGTCCCGATTTGGGGTTCAACAAGCAGGACCGCGATGAAAACGTGAAAAGACTCGGCTATGTCGCCAATCTACTCGCGAGCCACGGCGTTACCGTCCTGGTCGCAGCCATTTCCCCTTATCGCCAGGCGCGTGACGAGGTGCGTGCACAAGCAGGACGGCGTTTCATTGAGATTCATGTCTCCGCTCCCCTCTACGTCTGCGAACGGCGCGACCCCAAAGGCCTTTACAGAAAAGCTCGTCGCGGCGAAATCAAAGGATTCACCGGGATTGACGATCCATATGAAGAGCCTTTATCGCCGGAAATCCGCTGTAACACCGACCACGAATCGCTGAATGAGTGTGTAGACAAAGTCATAAGCACGGTACTCGGCCTACGTTAGGGCCATTGAGTAACATGACTGATATAAATACTCCTCAATGGATCTAACGACCCAGGGTGCCAAGCATACAGATAAAGACCAACTGCAGCAAAACACCCGCTGCTAAAAACTGCAGCGACCGGCGCGGCGCTTTCTCCCATTCCCGCGTGATGTATCCCCAGAAGACACCGCCGATGATGCTCATTGACATATACATTGGCCAGCCAAGCACTGGTCCCATACTGCCGAGCAGCCCCGCGCCTGAACCGTAAAGCACCGTGCCACCAATAAACATCAATCCCATCAATGGTGGCCATAACCAGTGAGAGATAGGACCATGCGGCAGTTCTTTCCAGTAGTGCCGTCGGCTGAAGGTCACGATTGTCAGCAGCAGGTTGGGTAGATAGCCAAATGTGACCGTGAAAGCCCACTGAGCATTAGCAGCATTCAGAGGACTTGCACCATGAGCAATCGCGAGGGCATTAAACTCTCCTCCATAGGCCAACGCGATATTGAACAGAGATGATAAGAAGGCACCGAGAACGGCAGCAATCACACCGCGCAGAAATACTTTACTTTCACGCGCGTGCGATGCGTCTTCCGCAGTCCCGCCTCGTCTTGCGACATCGCGAATTTTCCCGGCCCACGTGCACAGGAGAACACCAGCAACCACACCGGTGTCCGCCAACACAATCAATATTCCCTGCGCTGAGGCAAGGCGTGCGCGGTTTGAGATCAGCAAAGGCGCTAACGATCCGACAGCAATTGATGCACCGTACAGGATGGCAGTTGTGAGGGAAAGGCCTATCGCATTTACAGCAAGGCCATACAACACAACCGCAGTTCCCCAACCGATTCCGCAGAATGCGCAGATGAACATCGTACGCGCAGATAATTGCGGATAGATACTCATCAAATGCGGCACCGTGAGCAAAGCGACTGCCCACGGCATAATCAGGTAAGCCCATATCGAATAAATAGCCCAGCTTTTTTCGAAACGCCAACTACGCATTACTTTGATTGGCGCCAGCACGGAACCGCCGAGAATGCCAGCGAGGAGAATAAGTCCCACACCTTGACCAATCATGCGCTTACCCGTCTTACTTTGCGATCTCTAGAGTTAAACATGCGGCTTCCTAAAATCTTGACGACCGAATATCCGGTCGATGACTGCGCTGGTCTCAGCAATGTCATCCTCCGTATGCGCAGTCGAGAGATAGAATCGCCCATCTGGCAAAGTGTAGATACCAGACTCTAGCATGTGATAGAGGAAACGCTGAAGCTGATCACGATCGTCGGCGAGTGTGTCACGGTATTCGAGCAGTTCTTCATGCTCTGTGAAGTGAATCGCGAACGCCGCGCCAAAACCGCAGACAGTCAAAGGAACACTGTGCTTTCTCGCAGATTCGCGAAAAGCATTCATGAGTTGTTGTCCAAGACGATTCACTCGGGCAAGCGGTTCCGACCCTTTGACGGTAATCTCGTTCAATGTGACTCGAGCAGCTGCCATCGCGAGAGGATTTCCATTAAACGTTCCCCCGAAAGAAACCTGCCCTGTCATGATCATCTCCATAATTTCTTTCGATCCCGCAACTGCACTCAGCGCTGCGCCCCCTGCGATTGCCTTTCCAAGCGTTGCAATATCCGGCTTTACTCCATAGAACTGCTGCGCTCCACCAGGACTCAGCCGGAAGCCCGTGATTACTTCGTCAAAAATAAGAAGCGCGCCATGAGCCTTCGTTATTTCGCGTACTTTTTCCAGATAGCCTGGAAGCGGTAGCAAACACCCGCTGTTACATAGAACAGGCTCCATGATTACGGCTGCAATCTCGCCAGAATATCTTTGGAATGCAGTCTCTAGTGCGCTCAGGCTGTTCCAGACAGAAACAACAACGTTATCAATCGAGTTCGGCACCTGGCCGCGAGAGGTGAGTACAGGAGTTGGCGCGTCATGTGGGCCGACCTGAGCCGCAGTTGGGTGGTAGCTAATAAGTACAGAATCAGCCCATCCATGATAGTGGCCCTCAAACTTCATGATTCGATTCTTGCCGCTGGCTGCGCGGGCAAGCCGAAGAGCCAACTGGATCGCCTCTGTTCCGCTGGATGTAAAAGCCACGCGTTCGGCACATGGCACCGCATTCTGAATGTACTCGGCGACGATAAATTCATCTTCATGCTGAGCACCGAAGGTGTGAGAACCGCGAGCCCGGGCCGCGACTGCACTACTGAGTGCAGGGTGACTGTGACCCAGGATCAGAGGTCCCCAGGCCAGTGCATAGTCGATGTATGAGTTGCCATCAGCATCCACAATGCGTGAGCCATGCCCACCTTCGATGTAAAGTGGAACAGGAACCTTTGCGCGGAAAGGACTGCTTACTCCGCCGACGAGCGACCGTCGAGCCCGCTCAAGCATCTCGCGTGATCTAGTCCAGCTTTTAGATGAACTTTCCGTAACCGTCTCCAAGATATTCTCCTTTGCTCAAGAAACACTCTCTCCTAAACTCAGAACTTAGCTTCCACGATGCAGAGCATCATCTGATCATCGATTGAACATGTCTCCGACGTTATTTCATTACCAAAACAAATTTTAGAGATGTAGCAGATCGAATATTACTCCACTCGAACATGTACTGGATAAAAGAATTTCCTTGACAGTGATTGATTGACATTCGATCTTTGAGTATCCAGCATTCTCGTAATGCGTAGTGCTGTACTGCACGATCCTTGAACAGAATATTATTTTCGTTTCTCATTAGAAACGAGGTTTGGATAGGTCAATTTGAAGATTACTGACATCAAAGTCACACCGGTCACCGTGCCAATGGAGGCACCGCTCCGATGGAGCATGGGTGTTGAGACAGGCACAACGCGCGCCATTATTGAGGTCTCCACGGACGAAGGCATTACCGGAATCGGAGAGACATATGGCGGCAATGCAATTGAGCACGCCATTGAAGCAGCGAAACCGTACATCCTCGGTCTTGACCCGCTCGAGACCGGTATCCTCAATCATCGTCTTGGAGTTTTCTGCATCGGCTACGAGACGGCAGTGCCTGCCGTGGCAAGAGCTGGCATCGAGATGGCATTTCTTGATGCAGCCGGGAAAGCTCTCAACCGGCCCATCCACTCCCTCCTGGGCGGTGCCGTGCGCGATCGCGTGGAGACGGCAGCCTACCTTTTCTTCCGTTATGAAGGCGAAGGTGGTATCGGCGGAGAATCGACCGCGGAGGAAATGGTCGAGCGTACGGAAGAGCTGATTTCGCGATATGGTTTTCGTGTTCTGAAGCTCAAGGGAGGAGTGCTTCCGCCTAAGGTCGAGTTCGAAGTCGTGCGCCAGTTACAGAAGCGGTTTCCAGATAGCCCGCTGCGCTGGGATCCAAATGCGGCGTGGTCGGTTGAGACATCCCTGCAGGTTTTGCGCCGGCTCGATGCTGAAAATATTGAACTCGAATATCTAGAGGATCCGACATGGAACCTCGAAGGCATGAGTCTCGTGCGCAAGGCCTCCACCATTCCGTTTGCGACGAATATGTGCCTGGTGGCATGGGAACAGCTGGCTCCAGGTATTCAGATGCGTAGTGTTGACATCATTCTGTCAGATGTCCACTTTTGGGGTGGCTTCCGGCAGAACCAGAGAATGATGGCCGTCTGCGATGCATTTCATCTTGGAGTAGGAATGCACAGCGATCGTGAACTGGGTATCTCCACTGCGGCGATGCTTCATCTGGCTGCAGCATCGCCTTCGCTCGTCTATGCCATAGACAGTCACTATCACGATCAGGTCGCCGATATCATCACGCAACCATTCCAATACAAAGACGGATTTTTCGATGTGCCGCAAGGCCCAGGTCTGGGAGTTGAGATCAACTGGGACAACGTCGAAAAATATAACCGTTTGTATCGGGAACAAGGCCAGGTGAATGAGTTCTACGACACCAGGCGGCCCAACTGGGTTCCCGCATTGCCAATTTTCTAAATCGGAGGTGATTACGGCTACCCACAGGATTCTCTCGTTACGTTTATTGGCCGTGGTTCTGCTCTTCGCAGCGGGACTGGGAACATCAGCAGCCCAGTCTCCACCAAAAGAGATCACACCACCGGACAAGTATTTTCACACCGTAGATCGCGAGGCCAGCGGCGCAACCCCGTTTCAGCTATTACGCGATCGCCGTGTGGCCTTCTCGCTTGTGGTCAGCGATACCGACGATGAAGTCCTCCAGACAGCTGCCAGCGATTTTGCGGGCTATATGCAAAAGCGCTGGCAGGCTCAACCTGCAATTGTCCATCAAGCCGGGAGCACGACAGGAGATCTGATCGTACTGGCAACGATGAAGTCTCTAGCTAACCTGCCTGAAATTTACCAGCGTGCTGCGGCAAAAGATGGCGACCTCTCTGAACAGGCTTTTGTGATTGAGAGAGTCCCCTTGCCGGGAAATCAGTCCGCACTGCTCTGTCTGGGTGGAAAAGCAATTGGCGCTCGCTATGCCACGGTCGAGATTCTTCGTCGCATGAGCTACGACCGAAGCAATGCTCAGGTGAATCTAGATCATGTACGCGATGAACCCTATTCCACCTGGCGCGCCATTTACATCAACGATTCTGCTCATCAGGCAAACAACTACGACCCGAACCTGATATACCCTGTCGATACCTATCGATGGCCGCTCGACAAATGGAAGCGGTACATCGACCAGATGGCCTTCTTTCGCTACAACGTCCTGCAGATCTGGCTCGTTCCCCAGATGTTTACACCCAAGGCGTTGCAGGGAGGAGGCGTGTACGACTATGTTCGGGACACGCTTCGCGCCGTCGCAGATTACGCCCGTCTGCGAGGAATCAAGCTTTGCCTCACGAACGGCATCAATGTTTCCGTGGACAGAGGCACACTGCTCGACACGCTACCTGTTTACAAGAGCATGCCTGTCTACCGCTATCTGAGTCCGAACAAGCCTGAAGAGAAGAAACTGATGCTCGTTCTCTGGGATTACTGGTCGAAGGCTCTTCCCGAGGTTTCCATCTGGCAGCTGTTCCCGGGCGACCCGGGAGGTTGTCATGAGGAAGGCTGCGGTCCTGAAACCTATGTGGATCTCGCGCTTGAGATCACTCAGATCATCAAGAAGAACAATCCGAAGGCGGTTATCGATTTCTGCCCATGGCAATTCTTTGGCTGGGGCCCATCATGGCCCACGCAGCTTCGCAAGGACACGGCAAGGATCGATCGGGGCTATCACTATCTTATTTCCAAGGCAGACAGCTTTCCGCCTGACACTATTTTCAGCCCAAATCTGAATGACGCCACATCTGAGCCTCCCGTACGCGATGGCGGCATCATGGGCGGAAACACTGTGCAGTACATCGAGGCGCTACATCGCAAAAACCATCTCGTCCATACCTGGACCTACTTTGTAACGGAGGGCGAAGGCTGGCTTAATCACCACGATCGCGTCTCGGATATCATTCGACAACGCGATATCGAAGCACGATACCCAATCTCCGGCGGTATTTGCTACACGATGACACCGTCGCTGAATATCCTCAACCAGTTCGCGTGCTCTGAGGCATTCTGGAATCCCGCTGTAACCAAACAGGAGATCATGGAGCGCTACACCGAGGGAATCTTCGGAACGCGCGATCCCAGCCTCATCGGGATCTTCCCCAGCTTCGATGTAGGCCCAACTGTCGGCTACACGTTCGCAAAGGCTCCAGACTGGAACCCGGACTACGCAAAAATTCGCTCGGACATGGTGCGCAACAGGACGGTGCTTGAATCTCTCCCATTGCAGCAACCCACGCGTTTCGATCTGATCGAGCCCGCGACAGCCTATCGAGACGACCTCGTCTACTTTGCAAACCTATACGATGAGAACAGTCGGCTAGGAGAAGCGGTGGCGAAGGCACGCTCTCTGGTAAAGCAATCGCATGAGTTCGAGCAAACTCCGAATCATGCCATTCGCATGGCACAGGCAGAGCAGGTACTGCGTTCGCAGCAAAGTGCAAGCAACAAGGAATTGGAAGATGCGTTGCTTGCAGTAAAAGCCTTCGACATTCCTGCGATGAAGGCGCGGTATCGTGCGAAACATTATCAAATCTTCATAGACTATCCGACAGACTTCACAGATTTGCTGCCGCAACTCATTGATGGATTCTTCGATGCTTTCGGCGCGGATTTTCTTGCGGCGACAGATAAAAATCCAAGTGGACTCTGATTATGCGTTGCCTGATACACTCAAACCGCTTGTGTAATCCAGGAGGATGCGTTGAAACTTCTCGATGGTAAAGTGGCGATTGTTACCGGTGCCGGAGCTGGCATCGGAGCCGGGGTAGCTGACTTGTTTTGCAAACAGGGCGCACACGTCTTTCTAAGCGACATTGATCAGGCTGCTGTCGAACACAAGGCTTCTTCCTTACAGAGCGACGGGGGTTCAGCCTTCCCTTTCACTGCAGATGTAAGAGACCGCGAAGCAATAACTCAAATCGTACAGAGTGCGGTTACGAAATTTGGCCGCATCGATATCTTGATTAACAATGCCGGCGTATACCCACGACAGGCCTTTCTAGACATGACCGAAGAACAGTGGGACACGATTCAAGACATCAATGTAAAAGGTGCATTCCACTGTACGAAACTCGTGCTTCCGCACATGGTACAGCAACGGTCGGGTGCAATCGTAAATATCTCATCGGTTACGTTTTTTCTCGGCATGAAGCAGCTCACTCACTACGTTGCTTCTAAGGGTGCCATTATCGGATTTACGCGGTCCCTGGCGCGCGAGCTCGGAGAATACAACATCCACGTCAACTGCATAACACCGGGCGCTGTCGAAACTGAAGGAGAAAAGGCCGTCGCAACGAAAGAGCAGGTTGCCGCACTTGTCGAAGGACAAAGCCTAAAGCGCCGCATTATTCCCGAAGATATCGCGCGGGTCTGCCTGTTTCTATCCACTGATCTCAGCAGCGGTATGACTGGTCAGACACTGAATGTAGACGGCGGCTGGGTGATGTATTGATATCAGATCGGCATGATGAACCGATCTGATCATGTGAACGATATCTGTTGTTACTGCATAGTTTGCAGCGTCTCACGCATCGCTGCCAGCAGCCTGATCGTCATTGTCTCGTCGTTGTAGAGGAAATCTTTCACGTCCTGATATCCAGTGGGTTTCGCTCCCTGAGGACAAGAAAGTAAACAGATATTCACGCGAAACACCTCATCAATCTTGCTTGCATGTAACGTTTTCAGAGCCTCCTCCATACCCTGCCAATGCCAGTCTCCTTGAAAGCCATTCTGCTTTTGCCACGTATCCGCTGCGTTGACGAACTCGCTTAGAGCCTGTTTGACACCCCGCTGACGCTCCGTGGCGGCCCGAAATCTTTCAAAGGCTGCTTTCTCATCCAATTGCATCACAAGATCATTCATGAAGCGATGCGGATCTCCAAACAACAGGCCTCGTAAACGGCCAGTCTGGAGTGAGCCTGAAGCAGCCTTGCGTACTGCGTCGGCAGCACTTCGCATCTGCATGGCATCCTTGCCAGCAAGCGCTTCCCAGGCGTGCACAATAGCTGGACCTTCTCCTTCGATCAGGTCATTGGCAAATTGAATATAGTCAGCCTCGGATGGCGGCTTCTTTCCTGTAGCGCCGCGAGCAAAAGCAAATGTGTTTGGTAGCTGTACGCTATGAGTCTGGGCATTTCCCATAACTCCGCGCGGCCCTAACTCTGCGCCAGCCTTGTAGGCTCCATCACCACCATAATTCGTCATGGGAAAACTAGGTTCGCTCTCGATCCTTCCATAATTAAAGGAAATTACGCGCGACTGTAGACCAAGCTCTTTCGCATACTCCAATCCATTGGCTAAACCCCATGGCTCCGGATCGGCTTTTTGAAGTTGCGTCAGGGCATCGATGAACTCAGATGCATTGGCCGCCTTAAGGATCCCGGTTGCGTAGAAGCGGCCATACGCTTGCCAACCCCAATCGATCCAGTAATCAAGCTCAATGCCAGCACGCAACTTGTGCAGCATCTTGCGATGCTGCACAAGCAAGTTGATAAATTCTGCATTCGTTGAGCCTGGATAACCGCCTGGATCACTGTCGATGATCGCAACTGCATCCACCTGAGCCAGGTATCGCATCAACTTTTCACGACGCTGCATGAGGTGCGCCACGGCAGCCGTGTCAGCCGGATTCATATGCAGGTCAGAGTAAAAGAAGTGACGCTGCTCAAAAGGGGTACTAGCGGCGATCTTGTCATCCGGAATTACGTTTGCTGTCAGCACCATCATCACGCGCATATGCATCTCATGGTGCAGCATGTCGATGACGCGTGCATCTTTCTCCAGACTTGCCCTATCACTTGGCGTCAGTGGATCCGGCATGATCTCAAGCATCGGCCAGATCATGATGGTGTTGAAACCAAGCTTCTTCAGACCATCGGCATACCCGCGCCAGTCTTCCAACGTCCAGGTACGCGCAGCATAAGGGTGATTGTACGGCCAATGTTCATGCACGTACATTCCGACAATATTCCCTGCGAGTTGAGGTTGCGGCTCTGTTTGTGAAGAGCATACAGGAACGACTAAAAGTACGAGACATAACAATGATGTCAACCAACACATTGATTCCCCCTAAAAATAGCCTGTAAATGGAGTGACATTTCTCTCGCAACCTACGAGCCTTTGTCCTTGTCTCTTTAATGAATATCAAGGACTTTATCCGCAATTGATCACAAACTATTGTCCAGACATATTGATGTCAAGAATAAAGTTCTCGATAAGGAACAATATTCTTGTATTGAAACAATGTAACTCCGGTGGAAATAGACGAGAGGAGTGGCTCTTCAACGAGGGACTTAACGCAGGAAGATGCGTTTGTGCTCGGGAAAGAGAGTCGCGTGGTGGACCAACGCTTACGGGTTCTTATCGAGTTTTCATAAGGAAGAGATGTCGCTGACGGACTTGTGAAACCAGGAGGTCGGCGAATTCGATGCCAACGACCTGCGATTCCGACTGGGGCTTCGTTCTTGGCGCCATTGGTGGGGTGGAAGGCCGGAAGAACGGCTTTCCATCCCACCGGCACCTCCGAGAGGAACCAAATCACCTACCACAAATCGAATTATCGTTACCAATGCGGTGTGGGTAAAGCGCATTGGGCGATTTGGCGCGCATTGATAACCACTACGCCTCCAAATTAGTTGGTGGACGCGAGCTCAACCATAGAGATCTGGAGGAATGAGAACGAGATTTGTTTACTTCTCGTTATGCCTGGCTGTTTCCTTCCCGGCGGTATCGTGGAATACGCAGGCTGATTGCGTAACTATTCGCAGCCTGGTTGCGCACTGATTCTGGAAGAGCGACCCGCGCACCTGCACCATCACGCTGCCATTTAAGCTCGATGTCGCTTCCGAGCAGACGTATTGTCGCACCTGCCGCCGGCAGAATATTTTTCAATCTGATCATTTCGGGAACTGCCTCGCCTTCGTCGAGCAGGTAGGTCGCGTAGATGGTGCCGTCTTTAGCACGAGTGAAACACAGCTTGCCGTCGCGATATGGCGCGACCGGACGCGTCGCATAGATGGCCTCATTGTTGATCTTCATCCACGCGCCGATTTCGGCGAGTCGCGCAACCGCCGCAGTCGGCAATTCACCGTTCGGATCAGGGCCAACGTTGAGCAAATAGTTGCCGCCTTTGGCCACGACGTCTACAAGCATGTGCACGATCTGGCGCGCAGACTTGTAGTGATCATTGGGCGCGTATGACCAAGAATTGCCTAGTGTCATGCAGGTTTCCCAGGGATACGGCAGCGGTGTATCCGGTATCTGTTGCTCAGGCGTACGGTAATTTTCGTAGGGGCCTCCGACTGCGCGGTCGACGACGATTAGACTGGGCTGATTCCTGCGCGCAAGCGCAGCCAGCTCCGGCATGTCAATGTCCTGCGGCCATGGCACTTCGCCACTGCCAACGATCGCATCCGGATGCGTCTTGGCATTCACCCAACCGCCGTCCAGCCAGAGAATATCAAGGAATCCGTACTCGGAGGTCGGCTCGCCGACCTGTCGATGCACGAACGCGACAAACTTCCGCCAGCGCTCAGAGTATCTGCGCGTGTCGTAGTTGACATTCCGGTCGGGGGTGGCCCAGTCGGGCGCCCAATAGTCCGGATTATGCCAGTCGGGCTTGGAGAAATATGCACCGATTCCGAAGGATTGCTTGCGGAAAGCGGCAAAGACTTCATTGGCGATGTTTGCGCGCGGATTTGTGTGAAATGGAACGTCAGGCGCGGTGATGCGGTAGTCTGTTTGCCTGGTATCGAACATCGAAAAGCCATCGTGGTGCTTGGTCGTGAAGACAACGTATTTCATGCCAGCATCTTTGGCGACTCCTGCCCAGACGTCGGGATCAAACCCGATCGGGTTGAAGGTCGTCGGCAATGCCTGGTATTTTTCTTTGTATTCCACGTAGCTGAGGCCGGCTGGCCGTTTGATCCAATCCTCGGAACAGATGGACCACGATTCGACCACGCCCCACTGACTGTATGGCCCCCAGTGCATCATGAAACCGAACTTCCAATCCTGCCACTGATCAAGCTTGCGCAGAACAAGTGAATCAGTCACGGGCACATATGCGTCGCTCTTCTCGGTTGCTCCCGCCGCACCGACCGCAGTCACAGCTGCCGATAGTCCTATTAGCCTGCAAAATTCTCTCCGCTGCATTGTCATTCCTTCTCTTGACTACTTTGACCTTTCCTCAAGTTCCATGTAAGAAATCTTACTAAGTCAGCTCAGTTGGATCCGCGAGGGAATAAATGGTCCTTCCTGTATAGCCATATCAGAAGTCGACGTGCATGCCGAGGCTGAGCGATAAATAGCAGCATCGACTCTCCTCTCAAACACTAACAG